>DASTNM010000048.1:0-5371 GCA_035762745.1 Candidatus Polarisedimenticolia bacterium | reverse complement strand
CGAGCGGGCCCGTTCGAGGGCGACGTCGGCCTCGAGGTCGAACAGCAGAGTGAGGTCGGGACGCAGCGCCAGGACTTCGAGGCTATGAAGGCGAAGGATCAAATCGAGCGGCAGGCCCCGGCCGTATCCCTGGTAAGCCATGGTGGCATCCTGGAAACGGTCGCACAGGACGACGCGTCCGTCGGCCAGCGCAGGGCGGATCACCTGCTCGATGTGCTGCGCCCGCGCGGCGCTGTAAAGAAGCATCTCGCAGGTCGGGGTCATGTCGTTGTTCGCGGGGTTGAGGACCAGGCGGCGGATCTGATCGCCCAGGCGCGTGCCTCCCGGCTCGCGCGTCAGCAGATGATCGATCCCGCGCTCTTCGAAGTGATTCGAGAGCATCTGGATCTGGGTCGTCTTGCCGGACCCCTCGATTCCCTCGAAGGTGATGAATCGGCTCAAGTCCTGGTGCTCCGGGGGCGGCCGGCTTCATCGGGTGCTGCCGGACCGCGAGGCGAATGGGACGTCATCCTATCACACTCTGCTATACTCCAGCGGGGGCGCGGCCATGCGCTACTGCTACCGGTGCGGCGAGCGGATTCCGGAGGATCGGAAAATCCTTCGCGAGGAGGAGTGTCCGCATTGCGCGCAGGACCTCCACTGCTGCCGCAACTGCCGTTTTCACGACCCCGCCGTCAGCAACCAGTGCTCGGAGCCGCAGGCCGACTACGTCGGCGACAAGGAGCGCTCCAACTTCTGCGAGTTCTTCGCCTTCACCGAGAGCGCCGCGTCCCGAGGTGGCCCGGGGAGCGAGGGGGAGAGCGCCCGGGAGCGCTGGCGGCGGTTGTTCAAGGAAGGGTGAGTCCCCCCCCTACTCCGGCGGCACGCCACGCGGCCGGCTGTTCCGGAAGAAATCGCGGGCCCGGGCGATGTCCCGGTGCACCTGATCGATCAACGCCTGAGGCGACTCGAATCGGATCTCCTGCCTGAGCCGCGCCAGGAAGCGCACCTCGATCGGCCGGCCGTACAGATCCTCGTGCCCGTCCAGCAGGTGGGTCTCGATGGCGTAGGCCGCCGCCGCGAAGGTGGGGCGTGATCCGATGTTGGTCACCGCCGGCCGCGGCGTCCCATCGACCAGGGACTCCGTCACGTAGACGCCGTCCTGGGGGATCAGGTCGTTCTCCGGCTTCAGGTTGGCGGTCGGAAAGCCGAGACCGGCGCCGCGCCCCTCGCCACGCACCACCGACCCCTCGAGCCCGTAGGGGCGTCCGAGAAGCTCGCGCGCCAGCTCGACCTCGCCCGCCTGGATCGCCCGGCGGATCCGGCTGCTGCTGACAGGGCTTCCCAGGTAGCGCACCTCCGGGACCCTGTCGGCGACGATTCCGAGCGCCCCGCACACGCGCACGAGCAGGTCGGCGTTGCCGGCCCGTCCCCGGCCGAAGTTGAAGTTGGCACCGACGTAGACCTCCTTCACGCCCAATCCCTCGGCCAGGTGCTGCCGCACGAACTGCTCGGCGCTGACAGACGCCAGCTCCATCGTGAACGGCAGGTTCAGGACGAACTCGATGCCGGCCTGCTCCAGGAGGGCGAGCTTCTGGCGCCGGGTGGTGATCATGAGCGGGGCGCGCTCGGGCGCCAGGATCTTGAGGGGATGGGGCTCGAAAGTGAACAGCAGGCTCGATCCCCGCACGGCACGGGCACGCGCCAGGACCTTCTCGAGGATCGCCCGGTGCCCCCGGTGCAGCCCGTCGAAGTTGCCGACCGTCGCCACCGCCGCGCCGAGGTGCCGGCGCAGCGCCGGGATGTCGCTGAAGACCCTCACGATCGCACCAGGAGATCCAGGGATCGGAGCGCCAGGTTTGCGTAGACACCGACGATCAGGTCATCGGCCATGATCCCCCAGCCGCCCGGGAGATGCTCGGCGCGTCGCGCCGGCGGCGGCTTGAGAACGTCCAGGGCGCGGAAAAGGAGGAATCCGACCAGAAGGTGCACGGTATTGCAGGACAGGCCGGCCAGGGTCACGAAGATCCCGGCCGCCTCATCGATGACAACCGGCCGCGGGTCCTTGAGGCCGAAGTGGCTCGCCGCCGCGCCGGCGGACCAGACACCGAGCGCCGTCAGCAGAAGCGTCGCCACGATATAGCCCCAGACCGGCAGGACGCGCGTCGCGATGACGACGAGCGGCAGGGCCGCCAGCGTTCCCGCGGTCCCCGGCGCGACCGGCGATCGCCCCGCTCCGCACAGCGTGGCGACCGCCACGGCGACCGCGTCGTGGAGCCTGCGGGCCTGCGGCATCAGGAGGTGGCGGCCGGCGCCACCGCCAGCGCCGCACCAACCAGATCGTGCGCGTGGGCCTCGTCGATTCGGACCGGGACCAGGTCTCCCGGGCTGAGAGGACCCGGGGCATCGACGACCAGGACGCGGCCGTCTATTTCGGGCGCCTGGCCCTCCGTCCGGCCGCACACGATCAGATCGCTCTCCTCGTGTGGGCCGTCGACCAGGACTTCGAGCGTCCGGCCGACCAGGTCGCGATGGCGCCGGGCGGCGATCCGCTCCTGGATCGCCATCAGCCGGGCCCGGCGCTCCTCCTTGACCTCCCGCGGCACGTCATCCGGAAGCGCCGCCGCGGAGGTCCCCTTTTCCTCCGAGTAGACGAACACGCCGAGGTGGTCGAACTCGGCCTGGTGCACGAAGCGGCACAAGGTTTCGAACTGCTCGTCGCTCTCGCCCGGGAAGCCGGCGATCAGGGTGGTCCTCAGGGCGATGCCGGGGACGCTCCGGCGGAGCGTCTCGAGCAGGCGCAGGTGCCCCGCCGCGCTGCCGCCTCGGCGCATGGCGCGGAGCATCTCCGCGTCGGCGTGCTGCAGCGGCAGGTCGAGATAGCGCGCCACGCGGTCGCCTTTGGCCAGCGCCTCGATGAACTCGGGGGTGATCCGGTTCGGGTAGGCGTACAGGACCCGGATCCAGCGGATCCCGGCCACCGGGTCGAGGGCGCGCAGCAGGCCCGCCGCCGTCGTGCCGTCACCCAGGTCGGCGCCGTAGTCCGTGGTGTCCTGGGCGATCAGGTTGATCTCCTTGACGCCGCGCTCCGCCAGGCGCGTCACCTCCGCGACGACGGAGGCGATCGGCCGCGAGCGCTGCAGACCGCGGAACGAGGGGATGGCGCAGAACGAGCAGGTGTGATCGCACCCCTCCGAGATCTTGACGTAGGCGGAGTGCCCCGGGGTCGCCAGCAGGCGCTCCGAGGTGTGCGTGTAGAGGTAGCGCGCCGCCGCGCGGCTGGCCTCGAAGCGCGAGCCGGCCTCGAGCGAGCAGGCCTCGGCGATCCGCTCGATGTCGTTGAGGCCGACGAGGGCGTCGATCTCCGGGATCGCCTTCTTGAGGTCGTCGTGGCTCTGCTGCACCATGCAGCCGGCCACCACCAGCCTGCGGCAGCGGCCGCTCTTCTTGTGCTCGGCCATCTCGAGGATCGTCTCGACCGATTCGCGGCGCGCCGGCTCGATGAAGGTGCAGGTGTTGACCACGATGACGTCGGCCTCCGCGGGGTCGGTGGTCAGAGCGTAGCCGCGCCCCTCGAGGGTCCCGAGCATCACCTCGCTGTCGACCAGGTTCTTGGGACAGCCGAGGCTCACCATGCCGACCTTGATCACGCGATGCCCCCGATCACGGGTAAAGGCGATTGAGGGTGCGGGGGTAGGGGATCGTCTCCCGCAGATGGTGGATTCCGGCGACCCAGGCGACGAAGCGCTCGATCCCCATCCCGAAGCCGGCATGGGGGACGCTGCCGTACTTGCGAATGTCGAGGTACCACTGGAAGGCCTTGACCGGCAGGTTGTGCTCCTGGATGCGTGAGAGCAGGAGGTCGTGATCGTGAATCCTCTGACTGCCACCGATGATCTCGCCGTACCCCTCGGGGGCCAGCACGTCGACGCACAGGGCGCGGTCGGGTCGTGTCGGGTCGGGCTGCATGTAGAACGCCTTGATGGCGGAAGGATAGTGCGTCACCATGACCGGTCGATCGAGGCTCTCGGTCAGTACCGTCTCGTCGAAGCCGCCGAAATCATCGCCCGGTCGGAACGGGGGAGCGTCCTGGGCCCGGGCGCGGTCCGCGACCTCGGGCCGTGTCAGAATCGCCGCCGCCTCGTCGTAGGTCAGGCGTGGAAAGGGGGCGCGGATCGCCTCCAGTTTCGTCGTGTCGCGCTCCAGCATCTTCAGCTCATCGCGGCAGCGATCGAGCACCCGCGCCACGAGGGTCACGATGAAGTCCTGCGCCAGGTCGAGAAGCTCCGGAAGGCCGGCGTAGGCGATCTCGGGCTCCACCATCCAGAACTCGGTCAGGTGCCGGCGGGTCTTCGACTTCTCGGCCCGGAACGTGGGGCCGAAGCAGTAGACCTTGCCGAAGGCCATGCAGGCCGGCTCGAGATAGAGCTGCCCCGACTGGCTGAGGTAGGCCTTGTCCCCGAAGTAGTCGGTCTCGAAGAGGGTCGAGGTGCCCTCGCAGGCCGCCGGCGTCAGGATCGGCGAGTCGATCAGGACGAAGCCGCGCTCGTGGAAGAACTCGCGGATCCCCTGGCTGACCTCGCTTCTGATCCGCAGGAGCGCGTGCTGCTTCGAGGACCGCAGCCAGAGATGCCGATGGTCGAGCAGGAAATCGGGGCCGTGCTCCTTCGGGCTGATCGGGTAGTCGTGCGCGATCTGGTGGAGGGTGACGGAGGAGAGGCTCATCTCGTAGCCGCCCGGGGCGCGGTCGTCCTTCCGGACCCGGCCGGCCACTTCGAGAGAGGACTCCTGGGTCGCCTTCTGACAGGTTTCGAAGACGGCCGGTGGGACCTCGGGCTGGAAGGCCACCGCCTGCAGGTATCCGGTCCCATCACGGATGATGAGGAACTGAAGCTTCCCCTTCTCGCGCTTGTTATAGAGCCAGCCGCGGACCCGGACCTCCTGGTCCACGAAGGAGCCAATCTTCCTGATCGTCGTCTCCTGCAAGGTCCTCTCCCGGGAAAGGCCGCAATTATAAGGGCCGCAAGAGATTATGGTCAAGGAAGCGGGCGCCCTGCCGGCCGTCGAGGAGGGCCCGCGGTGATATAGTCGGCGGCCGTCAGGGCGCATCAGGACGGTGCGTGGGGGGAAGAGGATGACGCCAGGCGGCGGAACGCCGGGTCGAGTCGCGTCGAAGCCCATCTGGAAGTCGATCCTGCCGCCCCTGCTGGCCGGCCTGGCGGCCCGCCTCCTGCTCATCGCCTGGACGACCCCCCTCACGTTGTCGCACGACGAGACCCGCCTCTGGGACCTGGCGACGACCCGCATGCGGGGGACCGCCTTCGTCCCGCCGCTTTACCCGTTCTTCCTGGCCGCCCTGCGGGCCCTCCTGGGCGACGACGTCACGCGGGCG
>DASTNM010000047.1:0-3691 GCA_035762745.1 Candidatus Polarisedimenticolia bacterium | reverse complement strand
CTCCCCTCTCGCGCTTCCTCTCACGCTTCCCCTCGCCGTCCGCCGCCCGCCCATCGCCCTCCGCTCTTCCCCTCCACCATCCCCTTGCCGACCCTCTCTTCGGGTCCGCGTGGACCTTCTCATCCCTCCTGATCGAGGGGGCTGCGGACGCCGCGGCCGCCGCGGTTGAGGACGTGGGTGTAGATCATCGTCGTGGCGACGTCGCTGTGGCCGAGGAGCTCCTGGATCGTCCGGATGTCGTAGCCACGCTCGAGCAGGTGGGTGGCGAACGAATGTCGCAGGGTGTGGCAGCTGGCCGGCTTGGGGATGCCGGCGGCGCGGACGGCCTCTTTCACGGCGCGCTGCAGGACCGACTCGTGCAGGTGGTGGCGGCGGCGCTGGCGGGTGGCGGCATCAAAATAAGAGCGGGTGGCTGGGAAGACCCATTGCCAGGCCCACTCGCGGGGGGCGGCGGGGTACTTGCGGGCGAGGGCGTCGGGCAGCTCGACGAAGCCGGCGCCGGCGCGCAGGTCGCGGTCGTGCTGGCGGCGGACGCGCTCGAGGTGCTCGGCAAGAGGCTGCTTGAGGCGGGCGGGCAGGAGGGTGATGCGATCCTTCCGTCCCTTGCCGTCACGCACGATGATCTCGTTGCGCTCCATGTCGATGTCCTTGACGCGCAGGCGGAGGCACTCCATCAGGCGGAGGCCGGCGCCGTACAGGAGCGATGCCATGATCCCGGGGACGCCGTCGAGCCGCCGGAGGATGGCGTCGACCTCCGCGCGCGTCAGCACGACGGGGAGGCGGACCGGTCGCTTGGCGCGCACGACGTTGGCCAGCCATTCGACGTCGATCTGAAGCACCTCCTGGTACAGGAACAGGAGGGCGCTCAGGGCCTGGTTCTGGGTCGAGGCGCTGACGTGGCCCTCCGTCGCCAGGCTGGAGAGGAACTCGGTCATCTCGGACGCGGCCATGTCGGAGGGGTGGCGCTTGCCGTGGAACAGGATGTAGCGGCGGATCCAGCCGATGTAGGCTTGCTCGGTCCGCGGGCTGAAGTGCCGGCCGCGCAGCGCCTGGCGCACCCGGTCGAGCAGCCGGGGCCTGCCGGTGTCCGGGCGCGTGACAGCCGGAGTGTAACGGCCGTCCTCTGATGGAGGCTCGCGGAGCGCGGGCGTGGTGTCCATCGAATCGCTCCTGAGTTCCGGGGGCGCAAGCGGTACGTGCTGCGAACTATACTGCGTTGAACCGTCGCCAGCAAGGGCTTTCGGCGGGATCCTGCCGCTGAAGGCGGTCGGGACTCGAGGGAGGAGAGAGTGACGAGATCGCGCGTGATCCTTCTGTTGGGTGCTCTGGGTGCCGTGGCGCTGTCCTGGCTGTCGCCTGCCGGCGCGGGAGCAGCGGCCGGAAAGGCGGAGGGCGGCGCGCGGCGGCGGCTGCGCGACCTCGGCATCGTCGTCGGGCGGATGGCGCCGGGGCCGCTCGACGCCATCACCGACGTCCGGGGGGTCCGGGTCGGGCAGGTGACGCTCAACCGCGGGGATGGGAAGTTGCGGCCGGGAGAGGGGCCGGTGCGGACGGGCGTGACGGCGATCCTGCCGCACGGCGGGGACCTCTGGCGTGAGAAGGTGCCGGCGGCGACCTGGGTGCTGAACGGCACGGGGGAGATGACGGGGAGCATCTGGGTCGACACGCAGGGGGCGCTCGAGGTGCCGATCGTGTTGACGAACACGATGAACGTCGGGCGGGCGATGGACGGGGTGGTGACGTACATGCTGAAGCATTACCCGGACGTCGGCATCGGCGACGACGTCGTGGCGCCGACGGTGGCGGAGTGCGACGACTCGACCTTGAACGACGCGCGCGGGCTGCATGTCTCGGTCGAGGACACGGTGCGGGCGATCGAGTCGGCCAGCGCGGGGCCGGTGGCGGAGGGGGCGGTCGGCGCGGGGACAGGGATGATGGCCTTCGATTTCAAAGGAGGGATCGGCACCGCCTCGCGAGTTCTCACTTCCGGCCAGGGCGGCTGGACGGTCGGTGTCCTGGTGAACGCCAACATGGACGTGCGCCGGAACCTTCTGGTCTCCGGCGTGCCCGTCGGCCGTGAGATCACCGACCTGATGCCGATCGAGATCGACCGGGAGGACTCCACCTCGGAGGGCGCCGCGGCTGACGCCGAAGAGGGCGCCGCGGCCGACGCCGAAGACGACGGATCGATCATCATCGTCGTCGCCACCGACGCGCCGCTCGATCATCTCAAGCTGCAGCGGCTCGCCTCCAAGGCGGCGCTCGGCCTGGCGCGCACGGGGGCGGTGTCGCGGCACGGCAGCGGCGATCTCGTCATCGCCTTCTCGACCGGCAACCGGGTCCCGCACCGGCCCAAGCCGCTCACCTACACGATGACCGTGGTGGCCGACCGGCACCTCAACCCGATCTTCCAGGCGGCCGAGGAGGCGACGGAGGAGGCGATCCTGAACTCGCTGACGATGGCGACGACGACCGTGGGGCGCGACGGCAACACCGCCTACGCGCTGCCGCTCGATCGTCTGGTGGCGATCATGAAGAAGTACGGCCGCCCCACGGCGGCCAGGCGGGCATCGGGAGAGGCGGCCGCCATCGGGGGGACGCGATGAGCTATTGCGCGGTGGCCCCGGGGCATCCGTTCCACGGACCGTACCACGAGAAGGAGTACGGCTTCCCGCTGCGGGGTGATGCGGCGCTCTTCGAGCGGCTGGTGCTGGAGATCAACCAGGCGGGACTGTCGTGGCTGACGATTCTCATGAAGCGGGAGAACTTCCGGGCCGCCTACGAAGGGTTCGAGATCGATCGGGTGGCGGCCTACGGGCGGCGCGAGCGGGCGCGGCTGCTGCGCGACGCCGGGATCATCCGCAATCGCCTCAAGGTCGACGCGGCGATCGAGAACGCGCGGCGACTGCGGGCCCTCCGGGAGAGCCACGGGTCGTTCGCGGCCTGGCTGGATGCGCACCATCCGCTCCCGAAGGCGGAATGGGTGGCGCTCTTCAAGAAGACATTCCGCTTCACCGGCGGGGAGATCACCGGCGAGTTCCTGCTGAGCACGGGGTACCTGCCCGGGGCGCATCTGAAGTCGTGCCCGGTCTACGCCCGCATCCTGCGCCTGGGGCCTCCCTGGCGCCGGGGTGACCGCGCTCTTTCGCGGCGCACCGCGGTCGCCGGCAGGCAGGATCGGCGCGGCGAGCCGTCGCGCTAGGTACCGCCCTTGCGGACTGTGAGGAACTGGCGGGCGGGGATCTCGGTGCGGACCGAGTGGGTGCCGTCGGGCCAGCGCACGTCGACCCGCTCGACCGTCTCGGCGGTGCCGAGACCGAAATGGAGGCGCGGGTCGTGGCTGCTCAGGTAGGAGTCGCCCGAGGCGATGTCGTGCACCTGCGTTCGCCCGGCGGCCGTCACCGTCACCGTGGTGCCGATCGGGGCCTCCCCGCCGACCGCCGTCTGGCACACCACCGTCAGCCATGATCCGCCCGCGCCGTCGTTGCGCAGGAGTGTCGGCGGCGCGTCGAGGTTGGTGATCAGGATGTCGAGGTCGCCGTCATTGTCGTAATCCCCCACCGCCAGCCCCCGGCTCGACTCCTCCACCTGGAACCCCGGCCCGGCCTCATCCGTCGCGTCGCGATAGAGCGGTCCGCCCGGCGTGCCGGTGCCGCGATTCTCGAGGAGCAGGTTCCGCTGCCGGTAGTGC
>DASTNM010000046.1:0-4361 GCA_035762745.1 Candidatus Polarisedimenticolia bacterium | reverse complement strand
CCCCCGCAAGCCGCCGCGCGCCACCCGCGGGGCCGTGACGTCGGCCGGCCCCATACCGGCGCCGATGAACAGGACGGCGCTCGGCCCGGCCGGGACCGGGCGGGCCGCCGGCCCGGCCGTAGCAAGGCCGGTCAGGGCCAGACCGATCACGACGATCAGGGCGATTCCGAAGGGGGTGGCGGCCGGACAGCCGGCAGGCGGCCGGGAGCGGGCGGCGTTCGCGGGGAGCGGCGAGGAGGAGCGAAGCGTCGGCACCCCTAACCTATATCACCGACGGACGCCCCCTGTCTCGCCGGTCGGGGTGCGCGCCGTCGCGCCGCGCCGCCCGGCGCGCGGCTCGCCCATCCGGGCGCGGCGCCGGTCGACAGGGGAGCAGGATTCAGCCGCTCTGCCCGGGGTTCCTGATCGGGAAGGGAAGGACGTTCGGGATCCGCTCGAGGCGGGCGCGCTTTCTGGCGCTCTTGTTCTCGTACATGTTGTAGTCGGCGCGCACCAGGAGGTCCTCGAACGACTCGCCGTCCTGCGGGTAGAGGGCGATGCCGATCGAGATCCCGGAGCGCGCCACCCGCCCCTCCTCCAGCTTCAGCGAGAAGAGGTCGACCGCCTGCTGCAGCCGCTCGGCCAGAAGCGCCGCCGGTCCGAAGCCGGTCAGGGGCAGGATGGCGGCGAACTCGTCACCCGACAGGCGCACCAGGATGTCCCGCTCGCGCAGGTGGCTGCGCAGCACCCGGCTCACCTCCGCCAGGTAACGGTCGCCGGCCTGGTGTCCGAAGCGGTCGTTGACCGTCTTGAAGTCGTCGAGGTCCATCTCCAGGAAGGCCATCGGCTGCCCCGCCTGCTGGCTGCGGATGGTCTCCTGGTTGAACACCTGGTGCAGGTAGCGCGAGTTGGGGAGATTCGTCAGGTCGTCGGTGAAGGCCGACTCCTGCGTTTCGGCGAAGATCCGGCTGTTGAAGACGGCGCCGGCCGACAGCCGGGCGATGATCTCCATCATCCGGATATGGTCGTCGAGACAGGGGACCCCCTTCGGGAAGTAGAGAGTGATCACCCCCAGGACCTCACCGTCGTGGCAGAGCGGGAAGGCGGCGACGGTCGAATAGTCGGCCGGGCTGGCGCCGGTGCCGGCCAGGTCGAGCTCGGGGCTGGTCGAGAAGCGGCTGCTCCCTTGAAGCGCCGCCCAGCCGGTGATCCCCTCGCCCAGCCGCACCGCCCGCCCGCGCAACGCTTCGATGTTGGCCCCGGAGGCGAAACGGGCCGAGAGCGTCTCGCGCGTGTCCTCGAGCAGGTAGACGACGCAGGTGTGATACGGCACCAGCTGGCCGATCTTGCTCACCACCAGGTCGAGGACGTCGGCCAGGCGGAGTGACGAGCCGAGCGTCTGCGCGATTTCGTAGAGGGCGTAGACCTCGCGCTGCGCCGAGGAGATATCGCTCAGGACACGGCTGGGGGGGGCCGCCTCGACGGCGGCCGTCACGGCTTCACCGGCGGCGCCGGCGACGACCGGAGCGATGCCGCGATGCAGCGGATCGCCGAAGCCACCCGACTCCGCTCCGGGCGGCCCAGGGCGCCGCGACGCAGCCTCCGGGGCCGTGGAGGGGCCGCCCCAGACGGCGGCGGCGCCTATCCCCGGCAGGCCGAGCGCGGCGTCGCAATGGGCCCAGCGCGTGCGATGCGGCTCGGGCCCGGCGGCGACCGTCCGCTCGGCCGCGGCGACCACGGCGGCCAGGTCGTCGCGCAGCAGGCGGACGACCTGAGGATCGAAGTGCACGCCCGAGGCCGCCGCGATGATGTCGCGCGCTTCTTCGTGCGTCTTGCGGTGGCGGTAGACGCGATCCGAGGTCAGCGCCTCGAAGACGTCGGCGACCGCCAGGATGCGCGCCCCGAACGGGATCTCCTCGCCGCGGAGCCCGTCGGGATAGCCCGAGCCGTCCCAGCGCTCATGGTGGTGCCGGACGATCGGCACGACGGGGTAAGGGAACTCGACGTTCGCCAGGATCTCGGCCGCCACCGCCGGATGGACCTTCACCTTCTGGTACTCCATCTCCGACAGCTTCCCCGGCTTGTTCAGGACGTGGTCCGGGATCGCCAGCTTGCCGATGTCGTGCAGCAACGCCGCGGCGCGCAGCGCCTCGTGCTCCCGCGGGGGGATCATCAGGCGCGAGGCCAGCTCGAGAGCATAGGCCTGCACCCTGCGGACGTGACCCTGGGCGTGCGGGTCCTTGGCGTCGATCGCCAGCGTCAGCGCCTCGATCGTTGAAAGGTGAATTTGCATCAGGTCATCGAGACGCCGGAGGTTCTCCGCCACGCTCTCCTTGTAGGCATGGTGCGCCAGCCACGCGAGCCCCAGGATCGGCACCAGGATGACGTACGACCAGAGATCGAGATCGCCCCGGGCGAGCAGCGACACGGCGGCGGCCGCCGCCCCGAGGAGCGCGGCGCCGGCGGCGAGGACCGCCGCCACGTAGATTTTCCGGCCCGGGTTGTCGTTCCCCAGCACGTTCGCCCCCCGCATCGGCATCGTTACGAAACCCTCTGCGCCGCCGGCCGGCGCAGCGAGGCCCGGCAGGCGAGCGAGACGATCACCGGGAAGGGAAGAATGGTCAGGAGCGTGAGCGGCCCCGCCTGCTGCGCCACGAGGTAGACGAGCGCGGCGGCGATCGCCCCCACCGTGATCGACGTCCCGGCCCAGACCACCGAGCGCTCCCAGACCCTGACGAACGACACATGCTCCCTGAGGGCGACGGCACCCGCCACCAGCGCCGTGTTGAGGAGCCACTGCGAGGCGGCCATCAGCAGGAGCGGCAGCAACAGGTCGCCGGTGAAGGAGCGGAATGCGCCGCCGACCCCGCGCCCCGCGGTCATCATGACGAAGAGGCGCGCCGGCAGGTTGAAGGCGATCGCCAGCCCGGCGGTGTTGAAGAATCTCTTCAGCCAGCCCCCGCCCTGGCGGGCCGAGGCGGCGTAGCCGTCCAGAGCCGCCGTGACGGTCGCCAGGTCGGGGCCGAACAGCAGGAGCGACAGAACGATGAGCGCGTCCGAGAACGACACGATGCAGTTCGGGAGGGGCAGCCGCAGCGAGAGTCGCCCTCCGAAGAGTGTCAGCAGTGCCATGGCCGCCCAGAGCAGGAGCATCCGGTCGCGAGGCGCTTGCAGGGCGTTGACCAGGCACAGGCCCAGGAGACCGAAGCCGGCGACGACGACGGCGCCGATGTAGACGACTGCGGGACGACCGAGCCGGGTCTTCATAGCCGACCTACTCATTGGCCACCCCCCAGATGAGGCTTTCGCCCCAGATCAGGCTCTCATCCAGGGCGTTCCCGCCCCAGATGAGGGACAGGTCGTAGCTGTAGCGGGTGTACCCCCAGATCAAGGTCGCCGGATCGAGGCTGAAGAACGAATCGTTGATCAGCCCCGTCTCCCAGAGGTCCCCGGAGGCCGACAGGGCTGTCTTGTAGACGAAGCCGCCCGGGCCGGTGCTCCCCTGATCCCACTGGACGTAGACCCACTCTCCCTGCTTGCCGAAGACGACATGGTCGTCGGAGAAGAGGCCGTCGTAAAAGGTGACGCCGGTTGTCCAGGCACAGTCTCGCGCGCCCCAAATCAACGTCTGGGCGTAGGCGACCTGCTGCTGGGTCAGGAGGGTGGAGCCGGTGACCCAGCCGTCGCCCCAGATGAGACCGCCATTCCAGGCGAAGGTTTCCCCCGCGAGCGTGCTCTCCGGTCGCGGCAGTTTCAGGCTCGCCAGCTTCTGCCCCGTGATCAGCGTCGAGGCCCTCGGGCTCAGCGCCCGCGCCACCCGCACCGCGCCGTCGACGTTGAGGATCCCCGCCCCCTGTTCGAAGAGGTTCGGCCCGTCCATCATCTGGGCGCTGTACATCAGGATCGTCTTCACCAGATTCGGGGTGAGGGAGGGGTTGGCCTGCAGCATCAGCGCCACCGCCCCGGTGACGACCGGCGCCGCCATCGAGGTGCCGCTCAGGACCATGTAGCGACTGCGGGTGCCGGCCCCGATCGTATCGACGTGCAGCTCGGGGTAGCGCGTGACGATGGCGTTCTGGTAACGCTCGAGCGAGACGACGCGCACCCCCGGCGCCACCAGGTCGGGCTTCGCCAGGTTGTCGTAGACCACCGTCCCGCTGACCGGATCGATCGTCCGCGAGCGGGTCGGGCCGCGTGACGAGTAGCGCGCCACCGTGTCGTCCGAGCGGAGGTCGGTCTGGTGGGTGTTGAGCGCGCCGACGGTCAGCGCCGACGGGGAGATCCCTGGCGACGTGATCCCGCCGTAGACCTCGTTCCCCGAGGGGTCGACGCCGAAGTTGCCGGCCGCAGTCACCACCACCAGCCCGGCGAGGGAGGCCCGC
>DASTNM010000045.1:0-2525 GCA_035762745.1 Candidatus Polarisedimenticolia bacterium | reverse complement strand
TCCCGGTTCTCGTCGTCCTGGGGCTGGTCTCCGGCGGTCACCACCTGGTCGTCATCGGGATCTTCTTCGCGCTCATGGGGCGCCGGCGCTCTCATCCCCCCTGCCTCGACGAGGCCGAGGGACCCGGGCGCGCCCGGCTCGGCATCGCCTGTCTGTCGCTCCTGATCTTCTGTCTCTGCTTCACCCTGCAGCCGTTCCGTTTCTACTAGGCGCCGCGACACCCAGGGAGCGCTGCCGTCGGTGCGGAAGCGGATGGCACCATCCCGATCGGTACGGCCGATCGTCACACCGGCGGCGCGCAGCCGATCGAGCACCTCCCGATCGGGATGACCCCACGGATTGCCCGCCCCCACCGACACGACCGCCATCCGGGGGCCGACCCGTGCCAGGAAGGGCGCCGTCGTCGAGGTCCGGCTGCCATGGTGCCCGACCTTGAGAAGGCCCGCTTCCACCTTCCGTCCTTCACGTAGAAGCAGCGACTCGAGGGGCGCTTCGAGATCGCCGGTCAGGAGAGCCTTCTGGTCGCCGTAGACGACCCGCAGGACCAGCGAGTCATCATTGACCGCGGCTCCCGAGGGCGAGACCCCCGCGCCCGGGTTCAGCACCTCGACGAGACTCCCGCCGATCCCTAGATGGACCCCGCGCCGCGGCCGCACCACCGCGATCGATCGCTCCGCCGCCAGGCGTTCCAGTGCCTCGATGGCGCCGTCGCCCGGAGGCATCCGACCGAGCCAGAGGGCGCCGGGATGAAGCTGGCCGAGGACCGCCGCGGCCCCTCCAAGGTGATCGCGGTGCGCGTGCGTGATCGCCAGGATGTCGATCCGGAGATGGCCCAGGGCGCGCAGCGCGGGCGCGACGACCTTTGCGCCGACGTCGAAGCTCGAACGACCGAAGCCGCCGGCGTCGATCAGCATCGTCGTGCCGTTCGGAAACTCGACCAGGAGTGCGTCGCCCTGACCGACGTCGAGAGCCGTGATCGCCAGGGCGTGGGGGGCGCGGGGAGCGCGCCCGGCGCAAGCACTCCAGATGATCGCCGCGACGACCTGGAGGCCCGCCGCGCGTCTCAAGGTGATGCGCCGCGCCAGGCAGGCGACGAGCAGCGCGGCCCCGCTCCACAGGACGAGAGGGGCGGGCGGAGGGACGACGTGGAACGACAGCCCGGGGACCGCGGCGAGAAGCGAGCAAACACGGCCGAGCAGGGCGATCGATCCTCCGGCGACCGTCGCCAGGAAGCCGGCCACGACCGGCAGGAGAGGCTCGAGCACCACGATGGCGAGCGCCAGGTAAAGAAGCAGAGAGGCGATCGGCACCGCGACCAGATTGGCGAGAAGCGCCGCCGGCGTCAGGCTCTGGAAATGGTGGGCGCCGACGAGCGCGGTGCCCGCCAGGGCGGCGATCGACACACGCAGCGGCGCGGCGAGCCCGAGGCGGATCCGGTCCATCGGTGTCCGGCGGGCCGGGGGCCGATCCACGGCGCCCGCCGGCCACAGAATGATCGCCAGCGTCGCTGCGAAGCTGAGCTGGAATCCGGCGTCGGTGATCCAGGCGGAGTTCCGGAAGAGAAGGAGGACGGCGGCGATCGCCAGGGACCCGAGCGCCGGGACGCGCCGCTGCAAGAGACCGCCTCCGAAATGAAGCAGCGCCATGAGGGCGGCCCGGTCGATCGAGCCGCTCGGGCGGGCCACCGCCCAGTAAGCGGCCACGCCCAGGATCACGAGCGCCCGTCGTCCGGACGCACCGAGCGGCAGGAGGCGGCCCAGCGACAGGATCAGGAGGGCCATCAGACCGACGTTGAGGCCGGAGAGCGCGATGATGTGATAGACGCCGGCTTTGAGCAGCGCCTCCTCGAGCGCGGGAGGGAGATCGTCGCGCTCCCCGACCAGGATCGCCGCCAGGAACGAGGCGGTCGCTCCCCCGTCGGGCCCGGAAGCGCGGCGCAGCCGGGCGACGATCCCGCCTCGCAGCGCCGGGCAGAGACCGGTGAAGGAGCGTCGGGCCCCGGGGAGCCGCTCGATCAGACGAGCGCTCTTGATCGTCCCGATGAAATCGATGTCACGCGCCTTCAGGTAGGCGGCGTAGTCGAAGGAGCCGGGGTTGCGGAAGTTGCGTGGCGGCGCGAGGCGTGCGGTCAGGCGCAGACGATCACCGACGCGCCAGGGAGGTCCGGAGTCCTCCGGCCCGGCCGGCACGGTCAGCCGCGCCCGGACGGAGGTGTCGAGCCGCCGCCCGATCGATGGCCCACCCGGGACGACATACCGCTCCATCGAGAGCACCAGGGCCGTCCGCCCGTCGGGCAGCGGGTCGGCCGCCAGCAGCGTGCCTTCGATGGCGATCGGGGTGGTCCCGATCGCGATCCCCCGCGCCTTCCAGGCGGCGAGAAGAGCGGGCCTCGGATCGCGAGCCTGCTCGGCGCGCCCCGCCGAGAACCCCAGAGCGAGGGCGGCGAGAAGAACCCCGACGCGGCGTGCCGGCGCCACGAGGGAAAGCGGCCATCGAGAACCGCGATCGGCGGGTGGAGGTGGGAA
>DASTNM010000044.1:0-10132 GCA_035762745.1 Candidatus Polarisedimenticolia bacterium | reverse complement strand
TCTGGGCCGCCTTCTCCGCAACGGCGAGAAGGTCCTCCTCCGCGACCGGCCGGCGCAGGAAGTCGTACGCCCCCTTGCGCAGAGCGGCGATGGCGGCGTCCACACCGGGATCCGCCGCGACGATCACGACCGGGGTCTCGGGAGAGGCCGTCTTCATCGCTTCGAGGAGCTCGATCCCGCCTGTGTCCGGAAGACGCAGGCCGATGATCGCCAGGTCGAACGCCTGAGCCCTTAGACGCTCCAGAGCCGTCGCTCCGCGGTCGACGGCCACGAGCCTGTGACCGGCGCGCGACAGCGCGCCAGTGGCCAGGCGGACAAACTCTCCGTCCGCTTCGGCGAGAAGTACATTGGCCGCCCTGTTCATGCGCCTCCCTCCAGGCTCCGCGTGTCCAGAACAGCAGCAAGAAGTGTTCCACGGGGCGGCTGCCCTCCGCCGGCGGGAAGATCAGGAGCGCACGGCACTTGCACGCTGACGAACTTGTAAGCGTCCTGCCGTGTGGGGATTTGCGACAAATTTGGTAGGTCCTGTGACAGGAATCGTAACGCCGCGCCGGGGGAGCGTCAGGGGCGGAGCAGGGCGGGGATCCGGATCAGGCTGTCCACGCTGGCGTCAAACCGTACACTTTCGGACTTGCGGTAGGGGTTATGAGCCGTCGGGCGCTCGATACGAACGGCCTCCATTCCGAGCGCCTTGGCGCCGTCCAGCTCGCCGCCGTTGCCATCGCCCACAAACAGGCAAGCCTCGGGGTCCACGAGCAACGCCCGGCAGGCCTCGAGATAGATGCCCGGCTGCGGCTTGACGAGGCCGACGCGGAACGAGAAGGTAAGGTGATCGAAAAAGGGCTCGAGTCCGAGGCTCGCGACGATCATGGGCGCGATGGACGAGGCGTTGCTGACCAGGCCGATCTTCAGGCCGGCCATTTCCCGCACCGCCCGGAGAGCCGGCAGCGCGTCCGGGTAAAGGGTCGTGGCGAGGCCGAGGCACTCCTCCTCGAGTCTCCCGATCCGGCCGACGGTCGCCTCGTCGGGGCTGCCGCCGACGCTGGCGGCAACCGCCCGTACGCGCGCGGCGAGGTCTGGCAGGAGGCCGACCTGCGCTCCGTTGCCGGAAGCGATCCAGGCCTGCCGGTAGAGCTCGGCGTCCACCCCGAGGATCCGCGCGGCCCGCCTCTTCCCCTCCTCGTAGGTGGTCGTGTCGATGCGGCAGAGGGTGTCGAAAAGATCGAACAGCACGGCCCTGTGAGGACGGCGTCTCATGAGCCCTCCGGTGGCCGGAGTGTGCGGGTGCCGGACGACGCTGTCAACCCGGTGCATGGACCCCAGCATGCTATAGTAACCGCGCGATACTCGACGCAGCGAGGCGGCGTGCTTCGGTCGATCGGGCTCCTCACCATCATGCTTCTCATCGCGAACCCGGCGAGCGGCCTCCCGCAGGGAGTCCTCAGCGCTCCGCCACTCCCCCAACCTCCCGATCCGATCGAAGCCGGCATGGGCAATCTGCACCAGGGCCTCTACAGCCAGGCCGAGGAGATGTTTCGATCGGTTGCCAGCCGCTCGCCCGACGACCCCGAGGCGCGCCTGTTCATCGCCTACTCCCTCTACTGGAGGATCCTCGAGGAGCCGAAGAACCGTGACCGGGACGATGCCTTCATGGCCGCGATCGACGAAGTCGAAGCGGTGGGCGACCGCCGCCTGGAGAAGGTCCCGGACGACCTTCACGCCATGGCGATGGTGGGCGCCGCGCACGTCCTGCGGGCGCACATCGAGGCGCTGCGTCACAGCTACTTCCACGGCGCTCAGGAGGCGCGCCGGGGCAAGAAGCTTCTGGAGGCGGCGCTTCTCGGTGCGCCCGGAATGAAGGACGCGCTCTTCCTTCTCGGGACCTTCAACTACTACGCCGACAGAGTGCCGGCGGTGGTGAAAGGGATACGCGCGCTCCTCTTCCTGCCGGGTGGCGACGCCGAGCTCGGCATGGCCCAGCTGCGCGCCGTGGCGAACTCCCCGACGCGCTTCCGGACCGATGCAAGGATGATCCTGGCGGCGATCTGCGGCAGCCGGGAGGAGCGCTGCTACACCGATGCCCTCGCTCACCTTCATCTGGCGCTGCAGGACGACCCCGATTCGCCGATCATCCTTGGATGGCTGGCAGCGATGCAGACCCGCCTGGGGGCGTACGGCGAGGCCGCGTCGACCCTCGTGCACGCCGTCGAGGTCTGTCGCGGCGAGGATCCCGATCGCGTCCGGCAGCGCCGCCGACTGCGGATCTTCCAGGCCGAGGCGCTGGTGGGTGACTGGCGGATGGACGAGGCGGAGGCGGCGCTCCGGGCCGCCGGCGCGGAAGGGGGTCTGCTTCCGGAGGTGGATCGGCAGAGCCTGTCGCGCGTCGAGAGCGAGCTGGCTTTCAAGCGACTCGGTGCTTCGAACAAGGCCCTGGCACATTTTATGGCGGGGCGTGTGGCCTTTCTTGCCGGACGGTACGGCGAGGCGGAGTCGGAATTGGCGATCTCGGCAGGCCTGATCGAAGATCCGCCGGCCTGGATGGAGGGATGGACCGAGCTGTACCGGGGTCTGGCCCAGAACCACCTTGGGAACGAGCGTGAGGCGCGCGCTCATTTCCGGCGAGCCAGCGAGGTGCGGAAGTTTCGCGCGGCCGATCGGGCCCTCCAGGAGATGCGGCGGAGCGAGCCCGCTTCGGGCTACTGCACCCCGTGAGAGGGTCGCTCAGCCCGCGCTCTAGCGGCCGGCGACGCGCATCACGCGCGCGACGTACTGCTCGGTCTCGCGATACGGAGGGATCCCACCGTAGCGCTCGACGGCCTCCTCGCCTGCATTGTAGGCCGCCAGCGCCAACCGAACCTGTCCGCTGTATCTGTCGAGCAGTTCCTTAAGGTACCGCACGCCGCCATCCACGTTGTCGACCGGGTCGAAGGCGTTGCGGACCCCGAAGCGATTGATGGTCTGTGGCATCAACTGCATCAGGCCCATCGCGCCGCGGGGGGAGACGGCGAAGGCGTTGTATCGCGACTCCACCTCGATCACCGCCAGAACCAGCAACTGGTCGACCCGGTGGCGCTTGGCGACGCGCTCCGCCAGGTCTCGAAGGGCCTGACGATCGAAAACATCTCCCGGAGCGACCTGCAGCGGACCGTCGACCTCGAGCGTTAGCTGGACCGGGGGGATCGCGGGCGGCGCCGGGGTCGCCCCCTTGGGGTCGCCACCGGGTGCACCCGGTTCGGAACCCCGGGGCACGTCGCCTGAGGGTGCCCCCGCCGCGCGCCTGATCATCAACACCTGGCTGTGCGGCAGCGCGATCTCCCCGCCCCCGTCCATCATCAGGACGATGCGCTCCCCCTCCACCCGGAAGCTCGAGACGTTGAGAGTCCGGCCGTTGCGCAGGAGGGCCTCGTCGGCGCGGACCACCCCGGCGGAGAGGGCCAACAGAACGGCGAGGACCGGGATGGGTGCGGCGGATCGTCGGTTGGATTGGATCATCGGCAAAGGCGCTTCACCCCTGGGCCCGGAAGTATACGGCGAGGCGGGAGCGCCATCAACCTCTCGTGGGGCGCCAAGTCGCCGACGATCCCTCAGCGGCGATGGAATTCCTTCTCGATCTGCTCCAGACTCAGGCGGAGCAGCGCCGGTCGACCGTGCGGGCAGGTCATCGGCTGTGCGGTGCGCATCAGATCGAGGAGGATCTGGCTCATCCGGCCTGGATCGAGCGGGTGATTCGCCGTGACGGCCGCATGGCAGGCGGCCGTCGCCACCATCCGGTGTCTCAGGCGCTCGACCCCCTCGGTCCGCGGCCACTCGAGCGCCTCGTCGAGCAGCTCCCGGATCAGGCGCTCCACCCCGCCGGTCGCCAGAAGCGCCGGCACCTCGTCGATCACCAGGGTGGCTTCCCCGAAAGGTGCCGCTCCGAAGCCGATCGCCGCGAGCGTCGAGGCGTAACCCTCGAAGGCCTGCATCTGCGCCGGGCTCAGATCCACGGTGGCGGGAAAAAGGAGCCGTTGCCGTTCGACACGTCCCGCCCTGGACTGCACCAGGAAGCGCTCATAGAGGACCCGCTCGTGGGCGGCGTGCTGGTCGACGATCACGAGACCGTCGGGGGAGGTGGCCAGGATGTAGGAGTCACGGAACTGGGCGAGAGGCGCCAGGGGAACCGCGTCCACAAGCGTCGGCTGCATGGATCGCGTCTCCCGGGTGGATTCACCATGGCGCGGCGCCTCGTCGGCCGCCGTCGCCGTGATTCCCGCCGCGTCGTCGACCGTCGTCTCGCGCACGGCCGGCGGCCTCCCGTCGCTCGCACCAGGGCCCGCCAGCCGGTAGAAGGGGCGGGCGACGCCGAGGGCGTCCAGCAGGGCCTGACGCACGAGATCGTGGACTGCGGTGGCGCGCTGGAAGCGCACCTCGGATTTCGCCGGGTGGACGTTGACGTCCACGTCCTGGGGAGGAATCTCCAGGAAGAGGTAGAGCACCGGGAAACGACCGCGCGGCAGAAGCGTGGCGTAGGCCGCCTGCACCGCGTGCAGAAGGCGTCGGTCACGGATGGCCCGTCCGTTGACGTAGAGGTACTCGTCGCGGGTTGTCGAACGATGCAGCGCGGGGCCGGAGGCCAGACCGATGACCCGCATCCCGGGAGGCACGCCGCGCCGCACCTCGAGCAAATCGGCGGCGTCCTCGCGACCGACGATCTGGGCCACTCTTTCACGGTGGTCGGGCGCCGCCGGCCACGCAAGCAGCTCCCGCCCACCACTCTTGAGGCTGAACGCGATCGCGGGATGCGCGGCCGCCAGGCGGGCAATCCCATCGGCGATATGGGCCGTCTCCGTGGCAACGGAGCGCAGGAACTTGCGCCGCGCCGGAGCGTTGGCGAACAACCCGGCGACCTCCACCGTCGTGCCGCGGGGATGGCCGGCGGGTTCGGCCACGGGGGTGTTCGAGGCGCCCAGCCGCACCCGGGTCCCTCCCCCGGCGCCGGTTGAAGTCGTCAGGATCATCCGCGAGACCGAGGCGATCGAGGGCAGGGCCTCGCCGCGGAAGCCGAAGCTGGTGATCGCCTGGAGGTCCCCTGCCCGACGGATCTTGCTCGTGGCATGGCGCTCGAAGGCCAGGCGAGCGTCTTGAGGATCCATGCCGCAGCCGTCGTCCGAGACGCGGATCAGGTCGGCGCCACCTTGCTCCACCTCGATGTCGATGCGGGACGCCCCCGCGTCGAGCGCGTTCTCCACGAGCTCCTTGACCACCGAGGCCGGGCGCTCGACCACCTCCCCCGCCGCGATCTGGTTGGCGACAGACTCCTCCAGCACCCGGATGCGGCCCATGCCTCAGGACCCCACGACGAGAAGCGTCCGGCGGCCACGGGAGTCGCTGACGCAGTACCGTTCCACCGTCGCCAGGGTCTTTTCGAGCTTGGCGACATGGCAGATGGCGTCCCCGGGGTGCACCATCGGCATGGTGGTGATGCCGATGATCAGGCCCGTGATCGGCGAACGCACCGAGGAGACCTCGCGACCAAACGGGTTGGTGATGGAGGCGATCTCGTCTCCCGGATAGACGATCTCGCCGGGGCGCACCTGGACATCGGCGATGCCCCCCCGCGTCGAGCGGATCCATTCAGACACCTTGACGATGACCTGAAAGCGGGCCTCCTTGGGTGCTTCGTCGGTCATTCGGAGAGACGAGAGGATGTTGCGGATCCCGGTCACGCCGCGGGCCACCATGCCGCGCTGAAAGCGGAAGGTCTCCCCGGCCTCAAAGATAATCGTCGGCACTCCGGAGCGCGTGGCGGCGGCGCGCAGCGTATGGGGAGACCCGGGAGAATTGATGATGATCTCGGCGCCGAAGGCTCGGGCGATCCGTCGCACCCGCTTCGCCGCCATGTCGGCGCGGATGTGGGGGAGGTTCGTGCGCCCCAGGCTGGCGGTGTGCAGATCCACGCCGTACTTCGAGCGCGAAACGATCTCGGTGAACAGCGTGTGGGCGATGCGTGCCGCCGTCGTGCCGCGCGGATCCCCGGGGAAGTACCGGTTCAGATCACGCCGGCCCGGCAGGTAGCGGGTGCGCGTCAGGAAGCCGACGCGATTGGCGACCGGCACGCAGATCAGCGTGCCCCGCAGCCGCTCGGGCGCCAGGCTGGTCATCACCCGCCGCACGATCTCGACACCGTTGAGCTCGTCGCCGTGAATCGCCGCCGTCAGGAAGACCGTCGGTCCGGGTTCCCGCCCGTGGATCACGGTCACCGGCACATTGACCGGCGTGGCCGTGTACGACTCGCTCACCTTGAGAAGGATCTGCTCCGCGCACCCACGCCGGATTTCGCGCCCGCCGATGGTCAACGCCCGAGCCATGTCAGGATTCCGCCCTGGAGATCCGCGTCGCCGGTCTCTTCCGGCGGCGGCGCGCGAAGGAGATGGCGTAGTCGACGATGGCCGCGGCGATGTCGACTCCGCTGCACCGCTCCAGGCCCTCGAAGCCCGGTGAGGAGTTGATCTCCATCACCTTGGGGCCATGCCGCGACTCCAGCATGTCGACCCCCGCGAGCTGCAGGCCCATGACGCGCGTGGCGTGCAGTGCCGCCCGGGTGTAGACCTCGGGCAGCGTGACCGAGACTCCCGTCCCACCGCGGTGCACGTTGGAACGGAACTCCCCGATGCGCGCCTGCCGCCGCATGGCCGCGACCACGCGGCTGCCGACGACCAGGGCGCGGATGTCGCGTCCCTCGGACTCCTCGATGAACTCCTGGATCAGGATGTTCATCCCCAGGCTCCAGAAGGTCTCGAGGACCGACTGGATCACCTGCTCGGTCTCCGCCAGGATCACCCCCACGCCCTGCGTTCCGCGCCCCAGCTTCAGGATGGCGGGCGGGCCGCCGACGATCTCCAGGGCACGGTGCACGCGCGAGGGGTGCCGGACCATGACCGTCTTGGGGATATCGACGCCGGCACGAGACAGCAGCTGCAGAGAGCGCAGCTTGTCGCGCGAACGCGCGATCGGCTGCGAGTTGTTCACCAGGGGCACGCCCATCATGTCGAACTGGTTGACCACCGCCAGTCCGTGGTCGGTGATGGAAGCCCCGATCCGAGGCAGCACGACGTCCGGGCGCGGCAAAGGCCCCTCCAGTCCGCGGTAGTAGATCTCGGGCGCCCGGGTGCTCAGGACCAGATGGCACTGCAGCGGATCCAGGATGTGGGTCTCGTGCCCGCTCCGGGTGGCGCAGTCCACCAATCTCCCCGTGGAGTAGAGACTACGCTTGCGGGACAGGACGGCGATGACCACGACGTCTCCTAGGAAGGTGCGACCGATCACGCCCGTCTCCCGGCGGGGTCGCGATGGGACGTCGGGGGCGCGGGCCGCCCTTGTCAAGGAGGGCCGCGTGGGCCGCCGCCAGCCGGGCGATCGGGATGCGGAAAGGGGAACAGCTCACGTAATCCATCCCGACGGCGTGGCAGAAACGAACCGAGCGCGCCTCGCCTCCGTGCTCACCGCAAATGCCGATCTTCAGTCCGGGACGGGCGGCCCGCCCATGCTCGATCGCCCAGCGCACCAGCACGCCGACACCATCCTGGTCGAGCGTCTGGAACGGATCGTCGGCCAGGATCCCGAGCCGTCTCTCGTCCACGTAATCCGGCAGGAACCGTCCGGCGTCGTCGCGCGACAGGGCCATCGTCATCTGCGTCAGATCGTTCGTCCCGAAGGAAAAGAAATCGGCGGCGGCGGCGATCGGTCCGGCCAGCAGGGCGGCGCGCGGCACCTCGATCATCGTCCCGACCAGGTAAGGAATCCTGACTTCGTTCTCCCGCAGGACGCGGTCGGCCGTCTCACGCGTGCGCGCGGCCAGAATCGACAGCTCGCGGGGATCCATCACCAGCGGGTGCATGATCTCGGGCGTCACCTTGACGCCGCGTCGGTGCACCGCCACCGCCGCCTCGAAGATCGCGCGCACCTGCATCTCGAGGATCTCCGGGTAGGTCAGGCAGAGCCGGCAGCCGCGATGTCCGAGCATCGGGTTGGCTTCTTCGAGCCGGGCGATGCGGCGCGACACCGTCTCCTGGGGCAGGTGCAGGCGGGCGGCCAAGGCTCTCTGGTCGGCCTCGTCATGCGGCAGAAACTCGTGCAGCGGCGGGTCGATGAGGCGGATCGTCACGGGGCGACCGTCCATCGCCTCGAAGATACCGTCGAAATCCTGGCGCTGGATCGGCAGGAGTCGCGCCAGAGCGCGCTCGCGCGCCGGCCGATCGGGGGCCAGGATCATCTCGCGGATCGCCAGCCGGCGTTCCTCGCTGTCGAAGAACATGTGCTCGGTGCGGCACAGCCCGATCCCCTCGGCGCCCATCTCGATCGCCTTGCGCGCGTCGTAGGGAGTGTCGACGTTGGCCCGCACGCGCATCCGGCGCACGGCGTCGGCCCAGGCCATGAGGGACTCGTAGGCCGGCGGCAGGTCGGGACGCACGCGGGGGATTTCCCCGGCGTAGATGGCGCCGGAGGAGCCGTCGAGCGTGATCACCTCTCCTTCCTTGAGGTGGCGGTCGCCGACCCGCAGCGTGCGCGTCTTGAGGTCGATGGCCAGCGTCGAGCAGCCGACGACGCAGGTCTTGCCCCAGCCACGCGCGACGACGGCGGCGTGCGAGGTCTTTCCACCGGTTCCCGTCAGAATCCCCACGGCCGCATGCATCCCGGCGACATCCTCGGGCGAGGTCTCGCGCCGCACCAGGATGACCGCGCGCCCCTCCTTCGAGCGCGTTTCGGCCTCCCGCGCCGTGAGCACGATCTCTCCGGACGAGGCGCCCGGGACGGCGTCGATGCCGCTCCCCAGAAGGCGCGCGTCGAGGTCGCCCCGGGGGATCGCCGGATCGAGGACGGGATAGAAGAGGCGCTCGACGTCCTCCGGGGTGATGCGCGCCACCGCCTCCTCGCGTGTGATCAGGCGCTCGCGCGCCATGTCGGCGGCGATGCGGAAGGCGGCATGCGGCGAGCGCTTGCCCGTGCGACACTGCAGCATGTAGAGGGTGCCCTTCTCGATGGTGAACTCGAGATCCTGCATGTCGCGGTAGTGCCGCTCGAGAATGGTCCGCACCCGCTCGAGCCGGCGATAGGCCGCCGGCAGGCGGCTCCTCAGCGCCGCCAGGCTCTCGGGTGTGCGGATGCCGGCGACGACGTCCTCTCCCTGGGCGTCCATCAGGACGTCGCCGTAAAGCTCCCGCGTCCCGTCGTTCGGGTTGCGTGTGAAGCAGACCCCGGTCCCCGATCGCTCCCCCAGGTTCCCGAACACCATCTGCACCACGCTGACCGCCGTTCCCGCGAGACCCGTGATCCCTTCGACGCGGCGATAGGTGACCGCCTTCTCGGCCATCCAGGAACGAAACACCGCCTCGATGGCCCCCCACAGCTGCTGCTCCGGGTCCTGGGGAAAGGGCCGCGCCGCCTTTTCCCGAATGAGGCGCTGCAGGCGTCGGCAGACGTCCTCCAGCGCCTCGGCCGGGACCTCGGTGTCCAGGCTGAGGCCGAGACGTCGCTTGGTCTGAGCCAGCGGCTCATCCATCACGTCGCGCGGCAGACCGTAGACGACCCCCCCGTACATCTGCAGCAGGCGCCGGTAGGCATCGAAGGCGAAGCGGGCATCGCCGCTCCGGGTCGCCAGCCCCCTCACGGTGCGGTCGTTCAGGCCAAGGTTGAGGACCGTCTCCATCATCCCCGGCATCGACCGCGCGGCGCCCGAGCGCACCGAGACCAGCAGCGGCTTCGCCTCGTCCCCGAGGCCGAGCCCCGTGGTCCGCTCCAGCCGTCGCAGGGCCGTTCGAATCTCCGCCTCGACGCCCTTCAGCCGCCGCCGGCCGCCGCTCAGGTAGAGCGCGCAGGTCTCCGTCGTGATGATGAATCCGGCCGGGACGGGAAGGCCGAGCCGCGTCATCTCCACCAGGCCCGACCCTTTGCCTCCCAGGAGGTGTCGCAGCTTGGCATGCCCTTCGGCCACGCCTCCGCCGAACGAATAGACGTGCTTGGTCCCGTGGCTCATCCCCGCCCCCCGGCGACGGTGCTCCCGGTGGGCTCGCCCTCGCTGCCGATTTCCGAGAAATCCCCGACGCGCAGGAACAGCGCCGCCATCCTCTGCAGCAGAGCCAGGCGGTTCTCGCGC
>DASTNM010000043.1:0-2279 GCA_035762745.1 Candidatus Polarisedimenticolia bacterium | reverse complement strand
GCGATGCCGCGGTCGGCGTTTCCCCGGGCGACCGTCTCGGCCACGCGTCGGCTGAAATCGACGTAATCGACACTCGCCTCGTCGTGCGTGCCGAGATCCTGGACCTCGGCACCCAGCGCACGCAGGGTGCCCTTCAGGCCTTCCTTGAGGGCGAACCCCGCGTGATCGCTACCCAGCGCCACTTTCATATCGATTGACCTCGAATCGTCCGGCCCGGGGGCCCCGGCCCGTCTTCCTGGAGGAATGAGAGATCGGTCCTGCGCGAATCGAGCGCCCGTCGAGTGCTCGATGATATGCCAGGGAATGCCGGGAAATCAAGAATCGGGATCGCGCGGAATCCCCGCGAGCGGCGCGCGCCGCGTCGGGGCGCCCCGCCGGCCGTCACCGTCGTGCGTGGTATCATTCCGCCTTCGATCGACCGGGGAACCCGACACCTTCCGACGTTCGATGAGACCACCGTTCGCCCTGCATTACACGGAGAGCGGCGCCAGCGGCGCCCCGGCGATCCTCTTCCTTCACGGGATCACCGGCTCGCGTCGGTATTGGGAGAGGAAGGTCAGGCCGCTGGCGCGGAATTACCGGCTGGTGCTTCCCGACCTGATCGGATTCGGGCTTTCCCCCAAGCCCCACCTCGAATACACCATCGAGCTGTTTCGTGACAGCGTGCGCGGACTGGTGGAGGAGCTGGGGCTGACCGATCGTCCACTCATCCTCGTCGGCCATTCTCTCGGCAGCGTGATCGCGCTCGAGTACGCCGCCTGCTACGGGGATCACGTGAGCCGCATGGTCCTGCTCAGCCTGCCGCGTTTCGCCGACCCGGTGGCCGCCCACACCATTTTCTGGCGCGGGTCGCCGCATTATCGCCGGCTGCTCAACGAGCATTCGCTCGGCGAGACGTTGGCGCAGGCGAGGCGAAGCGGCCTCGAGGTGACCTTGCGCTACCTCTTTCGCTTTCCCCTGGCGGTGCTGATCGACAGTCACAAATTCACCTTCAAGTCGCTCACTTCGACTTTGGAGCATTGCCTCCTCAACTATCAGGTCGACCGGATCCTTCCCGCCGTGCCACCGGTGCCGACACTCCTCATTCACGGTGAGAAGGATTCGGTTGCTCCCCTCGAGCATGTCCGTTCTTTGCCAGAGTCCTACCGAGGCATGCGCCTGCAGGCGATCCGTGGCACGGGGCACCATCTATTCCTGACTCACACACGCGAGTGTCTCGTCCTCATCGGTCGCTTCCTGGCCGAAGCCCGAGAATCGGAGGAGATTCTCCATGGAGCGAAGACTGGAAGGCAATACAATCAGAGATAATATATCTAACTTATTGATGCAATTAATCTTGTAGTGTAAATTTTAACTTGACAATATTACACTCAATATTTATACTGCGCCACGTGTTATATTTTGCCAAGGCGTGAAGGACCGCGCTCCATGAATCTCGAGAAACTGACGGTCAAGTCGCAGGAGGCTCTGCAGGGGGCCCAGGAGGCGTCCCTGCAGCACGGTCATCCTGAGATCACCCCGGAGCATCTGCTCCATTCGCTCCTCAACCAGGAGGGAGGGCTCATCCCTGTTCTCCTGAACCGGATCGGCACCGATGTCGATCGGCTCAGAGCGGGGATCAGGAGTCGTCTCGAGGCGGCACCGCGCGTGGAGGGCGGGACCTCTCCGGCCGTCGGCGAGCGCTTGCGGGCCGTTCTGGAGGCAGCCGAAAAGCGCGCCGCCGGATTCCATGACGATTTCGTCTCGGTGGAGCACCTGTTCCTGGCGCTGCTGGAGAGCCGTGGGGCGGCCGCGGAGCTCCTGCGCGAGTCCGGAGCCGACCCCGCCCGGGTTCTGGAGGCGATCAAGGCGATCCGGGGCAGCCAGCGCGTCGCGTCGCAGAATCCCGAGGACTCCTATCAGGCGATCGAGAAGTTCTCGCGCAACCTTACGGAGGCGGCGCGCCGCGGCAGGCTCGACCCCGTGATTGGCCGTGACGAGGAGATTCGGCGTGTCGTGCAAGTCCTGTCGCGCCGCACCAAGAATAACCCGGTCCTGATAGGAGAGCCGGGCGTCGGCAAGACCGCCATCGTCGAGGGACTGGCTCGCCGCATCGTTGATGGTGACGTGCCGGAGGGGCTGAAGAACAAGGAGATCGTCGCCATCGATCTGGGCGCCCTCGTGGCCGGGACCAAGTACCGCGGCGAATTCGAAGATCGCCTCAAGGCCTTTCTGCGCGAGATTGAGAAGGCGGAGGGGCGCTACATCCTGTTCATCGACGAGCTGCACACCCTCGTCGG
>DASTNM010000042.1:0-9834 GCA_035762745.1 Candidatus Polarisedimenticolia bacterium | reverse complement strand
TGCGCACGGCGGTCGCGCCGGTGAGCAGCCTCCCGGCGCCTCGCGCGCGCACCCGATCCCCCAGCGTGCGGGTCAGGACGCCGAACCCCTCCGTCCCGGTGACGCGGCCCGGCTCGAGCCCTCCGATCCACTGCGCCGACTGCAGACCCACGTAGGCCGAGGTGTCCCGCACGCGGGCCCCCCAGTTGTTGGGTCCGTACGAGTCGAAGAAATCGCCGACCTCCTGAGGGTAGTCCTTGAGGATCTCGCCGAACGGCAGGTTGTCGAGCCGCTCGATCTCGGCGTCGACGTCGTAGGCGTGGTAGGTGTCGAGGAAGCGGCGGAAGGCGTCGCGCACCGCCTGCGGGTAGGGAGCGCGCGCCACGCCGGTGGTGAAGAACTCGGGAACCAGGATGTCCTTGACGATCAGGCCGTCGACGCTGTCGATCGGCAGAAGCGGGACATCCAGCTCGCGCGCCAGATCCTTGATCCCCCGGTCGGCGTTGTAGGAGGTGCCGCTGCTGAAGCCGACTCCGCGCCACGAGCCGCCGGTGGCGTTGCCGCCGACCAGCGGCTCCTTCTCGATCAGGAGATACGGCAGGTCGCCGAGGTGATAGGCCGCGCTCAGGCCCGCGGCGCCGCCGCCGACGATGACGATCGGAACGTGGCGCGCCGGGCGCGGCAGCCGGATCTCGGCCCCGTCGCGCACGGCGTGGCAGATGCGGTTGATCTCGGCGCCGACCCGCGGCTCCGGCCGCTCACCATCCCCGCCCGGCGGCGCGCCGGCCCCGCCCTTCCGGAAAACGGACTCGGGGCAGCCCAGAGAGGCGAGACTGCCGGTGATGACGATCTTGACGAAGTCGCGGCGATCCATGAAGACGTGGCGGCGGCCGGGACAGGCGCAGGGCGCGGCGCACGCCGGGCTGCGCCGCGACCCGAAGCACCGTCACGGCAGCGTCGGTCTCTCCTTGCCCCTGACCTCGCCGCTGAGCGACTGCAGGAAGGCGACCAGGTCGGCCTTGTCCTGGTCGGTGAGATTGAGCGGATGGATCTCCTTCGACAGCCATTTGTTCGGCTTCCCGCCCTTGTCGTAGAAGGCCACCACCTCCTCGAGCGTCGTTTCGGCGCCGTCGTGCATGTAGGGGCTGCTCTGGGTGATGTTGCGCAGGGTCGGCGTCTTGAAGGCGCCCCGGTCGGTCTCGACCTTGGTGATGCTGAACCGCCCCCAGTCGGGAGCCGGCTTGTCCATGCCGACGCCGAGGTTGTGGTACGACTCGTCGGTGAAATTGAAGCCGGCGTGGCAGGTGACGCAGTTGCCGCGCTTGGCGTCGTCGAAGATCGCCATGCCGCGCACCGCCGACTCGCCCAGGGCCGACTTGTCGCCCGCCTGGTAGCGATCGTACGGTGAGTTCCCCGCCAGGACCGTGCGCTCGTAGGAGGCGATCGCCTGCCCCACCCGGTCGGCGGTGATCTGGGGAGTGCCGAAGGCCGCCTGGAAATCCGCGCCGTACGCCTGCACGCCGCCGAGGTTCGACACCATCCCCTGGAGCGTGTTGCCCATCTCGATGGGGTTCTGCACCGGGCCGAGCGCCTGCTCCTCGAGGTCGGCGGCGCGGCCGTCCCAGAACTGCTCCTTGCTGAACAGCCGGTTCATGACCGTCGGCGCGTTGCGACCGCCGAGCTGGCCGTTGATGCCGGCCGAGAACTGCCGCGCGTCCGAGAACCCTTTGTCGGGATCGTGGCAGGTGGCGCACGACGTCTTGCCGTCCTTGCTCAGACGGGGATCGAAGTAGAGCTTTCGACCGAGCTCGATCTTCGCCACGGTGAGCGGATTGTTCTCCGGGATGTAGGCGGCCCCGGCCTGCAGACCGAGCGGCAGGACGACGCTGTACTCTCCCGAGGTGAGGCTCTCACCCTGGGGGGCGGCAGGCGCCGCCGGTGCGGGTGGCTTCGTCCCGCCTCCGGGACAGGCCAACAGGAACACGACGCCGAGAACGGTCGCCATCGGGACTGCCAGCGGTCGGATGGTCATCCTGGACATTTCTCCTCCCTGAAGGATCCCCACGAAAAGAAAAACAGGATAGCACGGGTGACGGACCCGCCGATCCGGCCGCCCGGTGACCGAGTCCCTACCCGGGGACCGGGCTCACCTCGACGCGGGCGTCGTTGAAGCAGGCGCCGCCCGAGGCGGCGGTGACGCTGTCGGGCACGAGCGCCGTGCCGACGGCGCCGTTCCGGGTGTGGCGATTCCAGATCCCCTTCGGCAGGAAGACGACGCCGGGGCGCACCGAGGGGTCGAGACTCAGGCGGACGCGCACCTCACCCAGGCGGTTGTGGACCCGCACCTCGCTCCCGTCGCGCAGGCGCCGCGGGGCGGCATCGTCCGGGTGCATCACCAGGCAGGCCTCGCTCTTGATCAGCTCGCCGAGGCTGGAGGAGATCGTCCGGTCGGTCGCCGGCGAGATCAGCGCCAGCGGGTAACGGCGTTCGGCCGGATCGTCGAGGACGAGGTAGGGGTCGCCTCCCAGCTCCGAGGGCCAGAGGTGGACCTTGCCGTCGTCGGTGGTCGGGTGCACCGTCTTGAACTGCACGGGACGCGGCCCCGGAAAATCGAAACGCAGGATCCGATCCTGCCGCAGGCGCTCCAGGCGAAGAGCGGACACGCCGTCGTCGCCCCGGCGCTCCCGCTCCCCCGAGGCGAGCGGCGCGCCGATCGTCGCGAGCGCCAGGCGCAGCGCCGCCTCCCCGTCCGCGAGACCGTCGCCTTTGTTGAGACGCGCCGACAGCAGCCGGAACACCTCGTCGTTCGATCGCGCCTCGCCGATCGGATCGATCACGGGCTCCGAGAGCTGCACCGCGTACCCGCCGTACGAGTTGCTCAGCTCGGTGTGCTCGAGGAAGGTCGTGGCCGGAAGCAGGATGTCGGCGTACAACGCCGTGTCGGTCATCACCTGCTCGAAGACGACGGTGAACAGGTCGTCGCGCGACAGCCCGCGCCGCACACGGTTCTGATCCGGGATGGTGACGACCGGGTTGGCGTCGTAGACGAACAGCGCCTTGATCGGCGGGGCCGTCTCCTCGAGGAGAGCGCGTCCGAGCCGGTTCATGTTGATGGAGCGCGTGGGCGCCTCGGGAAGGCCGGCGAGCCGATCGTCGTCCACGAGGTAGGCCGGCGAAGAGGCGAGGGCGAAGCCGCCCCCTTCGCGGCCGAACTTGCCGGCGACCGCCGGCAGGGCCAGGACCGCCGCCACCCCCGACTCGGCGTTCAGGTTGCGCTCGAGGCCCCAACCGCAGCGCACCAGCGCCGGATCCGCCGCCGCGTACTCCTCGGCGAGGGCGGCGATGTCGCGCGCCTCGACCCGGGTCCGCTCCGCCGCCCGCTCCAGGGTCCACTCGCGCGCCCGCTCGAGGAGTCTTTCCCATCCGGTGGAGTGGGCCGCCAGGAAGGCGCGATCGACCCGCCCGATCCTCTCGAGGTGGCCGATCATCGCCAGCGCCAGCGGCGCATCGGCGCCCGGGAAGACCGGCAGGTGACGATCGATCCAGGATTTTCCCAGCGTGCGCCGCGGATCGACGAGCGCCACCCGCGCCCCCGCATCCCGCGCCCGTCTGAGGTACGGCATCAAGTGCAGGTTGCTGTGCTTCGGGTTCGCCCCCCAGAGGATGATGTAACGCGCCTTCTCGACGTCGGGGAAGTCGGCGCTCGCCATGCGGCCGTAGAGGGCCTTGCACGCCAGGCCGGTCGGGGCGGCGCAGACGGTGCGCAGGAGGCGCGAGGATCCGAGGGCGCGGAAGAAGTGCTCGTCGGCCATCCCCTGCGACAACATGCCGTTCGACCCGCCGTAGCAGAACGGCAGGATCGCCTCACCCCCCTGCTCGCGGCGGATGCGTTCCAGGGTCCCGACCACCGTGTCGATCGCCTCGTTCCACGGGATCCGCTCGAAGCGCCCCTCGCCCTTGGCGCCCGTGCGACGCATCGGGTGGCGCAGGCGATCCGGCCCGTACACCCTGTCGGCGTAGTGCCGCACCTTCGAGCAGATGAAGCCGTCGGTCGTCGGGTTGACGCGGTTCCCCTCGATGGCGGTCACCCGCCCCTCCTCGACGCGCACGTCGAGGCTGCAGCGGTCGGGGCAGTCGAGGGGACAGACGGACGGCACGGTCGACATGGCGCCGATTCTAGCACTCCCCGCCCCTGGTCGTATCCGGCGCCTGCCGGCCAATCGCGGGTGTGGAGGACCCGCTCAGCGGGTGGGCTCGAGCCCCAATTGCCAGAGCAGGAAGCTCCAGGTGTCGGTCGCCTCGTCGATCAGCTTGCTGACCGGCTTGCCGATCCCGTGCCCCGCCTTCGTCTCGGTGCGCAGGAGGATCGGGTGCGACGAGGTGTCGGCGGCCTGAAGACGGGCCGTCATCTTGCGGGCGTGCATCGGGTCGACGCGACTGTCGCTCTCGGCCGTGGTCAGAAGGACGGCCGGATAGGCGGTGCCGTCGACGACATGGTGGTACGGCGAATAGGCGTAGAGCCAGCGGAACTGGTCGGCAGACTCCGCCGAGCCGTATTCCGGCACCCACAGCCGGGCGATCTGGAAGTTGTGGTAGCGCACCATGTCGAGGAGCGGCACGGCGCAGACGACGGCCCTATAGAGGTCGGGTCTTTGCGTCAGGGCGGCTCCGACCAGAAGGCCGCCGTTGCTGCCGCCGGAGATGGCCAGCCGTTCCCGGCTGGTGTACTTGTTGGCGATCAGCCACTCGGCGGCGGCGACGAAGTCGTCGAAGACGTTCTGCTTCTTCTCCAGCATGCCGGCCCGATGCCAGGCCTCACCGTATTCCCCCCCGCCGCGCAGGTTCGTCGAGGCGTAGAGACCGCCGCGCTCGAGCCAGAGGACCGCGCTGCGCGAGAACTCCGGCGTCTCGTTCACGTTGAAGCCGCCGTAGCCGCGCAGCAGGGTCGGCGTGCTGCCGTCCGGCTTCAGCCCCTTGCGGTGCACCAGGAACATCGAGATCTTCGTGCCGTCCTTCGAGGGATAGAAAACCTGACGCACCTCGAGACCGGAGAGGTCGACGTCGGTTTTCACCTTCTCCCACAGGGCGGTGGCGCCGGTCTTCAAGTCGTAACGGTAGACGGCCGGCGGGACGGTGAATGAGTTGAAATCGAAGAACGCCTCCCGGCCGTCGTGACGCCCCGAGATCGACTCGACGGTGCCGAGCGTCGGCAGCGCGATGTCGCGCAGCTTGTGGCCGTCGGCGCCGAACACCACGACACGCGACGAGGCGTCCTTCAGGTAGAGGGTGACGATCTGACCTCCGACGTAGGCGACCTGGTTCAGGACCGCCTCGCCCTCCGGGATCAGCGGGCGCCAGTTCTCCCGGGCCGGCTTCTTGAGATCGACGCCCAACAGCCGGTAGCGCGGCGCCTCCCAGTTGGTCAACATGTAGAGCGTGTCGCCGACCACCTCGCCGGTGAAGATGGCGTCGATCCCCTCCGCGATCGGCGTGAAGGTCGATCCCTCCGTCTTGAGGTCCCTGACGTACAGGTCGGAGCGCGCCCAGCCCTGGAAGGCGGTCGCCAGGAGGTAGCGTCCGTCGGGCGACAGCCGTATGTCGATCATGTCCTCCGGCCGTCGTCCCTCGCCGAAGACCCTCGCGTCCGAAGCGGGGTCGTCCCCGAGACGGTGGAAGAAGACGTGGTTGTTGTAGTTCTCCTGCCCCGGCGGCACCGAGCCGGGCGCCGGGTAGCGCGTGTAGTAGAAGCCGCTGTTGTCCGGCAGCCAGGCGAGCGAGGAATAGCGGGTGTGCGGGATGGTGTCGGGACGGCTCCGGCCGCTGTCGACCTCGATCAGGTGCAGAGTGCTCTTCTCGTCGCCGCTGGTGGAGATCCCGTAGGCGAGGAGCGAGCCGTCCTCGGAGGGATACCACCAGTCGATCGTCGCCGTGCCGTCGGCGCTGAGGCGATTCGGATCGACGAGGACCCGATCCTCGCCACGGAGCCCCTTCCGGACGTACAGGATCGGCTGGTTCTGCTCCCCCTCGCGACGCGTGTAGAAGTAGCGGCCGCCGCGGGGGACCGGATTCCCCAGCGTGCCGATCGACAGCAGGCGCGTCAGGCGCTGGCGCAGCGCCTCCCGCCCCGGGCGCGCGTCGAGGAGCGAGCGCGTCAGGGAGTTCTGGGCCTCGACCCAGCCGCGCACCTCGGGATCGTCACCTTTCTCGAGCCAGCGGTACGGGTCGCTGACCTTCACCCCGTGGATCTCCTCCACCACGCTCTCGACGCGGGTCACCGGCCGCTCCATGATCGTCTTCGCCTCGCTGCGGGTCTCGCCTGGGGTGCCGTTCGTGGCCGTCGCCGGACCGGTCTGCGCTGCCGCGGCCTGGGAAAGGATCAAGGCCCCACAGGCCAGCATCGCCGTCCGGCGCAGCAGGGACTCTTTCGTCGAGGCGCGGATTCTCCTTCCGATCGGGGTCATGGGGGACCTCCCTCTGGAGCGACGGATTCTAACTCAGGAAGGGATCTCGAGGCGCGCCAGGATCCCGTCGTCGATCCAGGCCTGGATCATCCGGCCGACCCGCGCGGTGGCCCGCGCGGGCGAGCGGCCGGCCGCGAGGAGCTGGCAGACCCTGCCGAGTGTCTCGCCGGCCGCCGCCAGATCGAGGCAGCGGGCCTCCTCCTGGTCGACGCTCCGGTGGTAGATCCCGAAGCCGTGCCTCCAGACGCGCGCCGCGGTCTTCTTCCGTCTCGCGCTCCCGGGCCCGCGCGGCGGCTCATCGTGCGAGCAGGCGGACTGCCCGTCCGGGGCGTGGCTCGCCTCCCGCGAGGCGCTGTTCCCCGCCGCCGCTCCGCTCTCCTCCTCCAGGCCGCGCCAGATCGACACGACCTCGTGGTCGAAGCGCAGGAGCGCCAGCGCCGGCACCAGACCCAGTCGGGCCTCGCCCGCCAGGTCCCCGGGCAGCCGTGCCAGGGCCTCGCGATCGATCGGCGTCACGTCGGGGGCATCGAACAGATCGGCGCGGGCCCATTCGAGGCGCGCCAGGTCGGCGAGATAGGGGAACTCGGAGAGGATCGCGTGGCCGGCGATAAAGCCGGGGAGCCGCTCCCCGAGGAAGCGCAGCGACGGGTGAGAGGAGGGGTGCCGCAGAAGATAGTCGGTGATCAGGTTGTGGAAGCGCGCCGAGCCGATCGCCGCCGCCACCCGGGCATAGTCTTCCCTGAGACAGTCGTGCAGCCGGAAGAAATACATGTTGGCGTAGATGTCGAGGCGGTCGGCGGCGGCGAGGCGCGCGTCGCCGGCGAAGATCGGGTCCAGCCCCGCGGCCTCGAGAGCCCCCTGACGTCGCAGATCCTCGAGGGCGGGACGCACCCCCTCGGGCGCCGTGATCAGCGTCCAGAAGAGCTCCTGCGTCCGGCGCAGATCGGGCAGGGCGGGCATCAGATCGCCCCGGCCTGCGCCGCGCGACCCGGCGCGGCCGCGCCGGCCGCCGGACGTTCTGCGGCGACCAGGACCTCGCGACGGATGGCGCGCGCCCTCTCCGACTCGGCCTCGAGCCGATCGAACCCCGGGATCTTGTCGTCCCACTCGATCAAGGTGCTGACCGCGCCGAAGCGGCGAACGGCGTCGCGATACAGATCCCAGACCGGGTCGGCCACCGGGTGATCGTGGGTGTCGAGCAGGTAGTCCCCCTTGTCGGAGTGCCCGGCCAGGTGGAACTGCCAGACCTTGGCCGGCGGGATCCCCGCGAGGTAGGCGCGGGCGTCGAAGTCGTGGTTGCGCGCGCTGACGTAGATATTGTTGATGTCGAGCAGGATGCCGCAGCCGGAGCGCTCCGCGACGCGCGCCAGGAACTCCCACTCCGGCATGGCCGAGGCGCGGTACGCCACGTAGGACGAGACGTTCTCGAGGGCGATCGGCCGCCGCAGCCTCTCCTGCACACGGAGCACGCGCGCGACGACGTTCTCGAGCGCCTCTTCGGTGTAAGGGAGCGGCAGGAGGTCGTGCGCCTGGTGCCCGCCGACGCTCGTCCAGCAGAGATGATCCGAGACCCACGCCGGCTCGAAGCGGCGGGCGAGGTCGTCCAGGCGGTCGAGGTAGGCCTCGTCGAGCGGGTCGGTCGAGCCGATCGACAGCGACACGCCGTGCAGGACGACCGGGTAGCGCTCCCGCACGCGTCTCAGGACGTCGAGCGGCCGGCCGCCGTCGACCATGAAGTTCTCGGAGATCACCTCGAACCAGTCGATGCGGGTGGGACCCGAGAGGACGCGCTCGAAGTGATCGCGTCTCAGTCCGACCCCATGGCCGAGGCCGGCGGGTCGATCGAGGCGGGGCTTGCTGTCTTTCATGGAAGATCGTGGGTCCGCGCGCGCACTGCCTCCCGGATCGGGGATCGGAGCACCCGGGCCGCCGACACGACCCGGGCTCCTCTGTCAGGGCAGCGTGACCTTCGACTGCTTACTGGGCCTTCTCTTCCTTGACGACCGTGCCACCCTTATCGGTGCACTCCTTGTCGGTCTTCACCTTCACCCAGCCCTTGCCCTTGCACTCGTTCTTGCCGGCGCAGCCGTGGCTGCCGTCTGCCGCGGCGCACTCGCCGTGCCCCTTGCAGCTGTTCGCCCCGGCGCACTTCACGTTCTTGCCGGAGTCCTTCTTGGCGGCGTCTGCCGCGAACTGGTGGCCGGACGCGAGCATGCCGACCACGGCGGCCGCGACGACGAACCCGAGCGTCTTCTTACCCGTCATGGAACCCTCCCTGTACAAAAATCTGGATGGCGAACGGGCCACCATGGCCCGCCCGAAGCGCCGGGGAGTATAGCGGAGGCCTCCCCGGTTGACAAACCCGAGAACGTTTCGGGTCCGGGGTCTATTCCCCTCCTGCGTTCCCATGCGTCTCGCGAGGAGATGGGATCGGCGCGGAAGGCTCGGCCGGCCGCCGCATCCCCGGGGGGCTGGTCAGCGCTCGACGCGGCCCAGGATCCGCCTCACGGCCTCGCGGAAGGTCCCCGGCTCGGGGAGCAGGCTGAGGACGAGGTGGGCCTCGCGCGGAAAGTCGAAGAAATAGCCGGGGTGGACCAGGACACCGTCCTCCTGCAGCAGGCGAAGGACCAGATCCTCCTCGGGGACGACCGCCGGGACGCGCACGACCGCCGACCAGCCGCCGTCGCTCTCGAGGAGGCGACAGGAGGAGGCCGGGCCGATCACCGCGGCCAGGTGCGCCCGGTTCTCACGCACCCTGAGCCGGATCCGGTCGCGGATCCCGTCCCCCAGGTCGAGCAGGCGCGCGGCCGCCCTCTGCACCGGAGCGCCGACGGAGAGGTAGGTGTCGGCGACCAGATCGAGCCGGGCCAGCGCCTCCGCGGCCGCCTCCTCCGGTCCGCCGACGATGATCCAGCCGAGCTTCATCTGCGGCAGCCCGCAGGCCTTCGACATCCCGCCGAGAGTGAAGGTCGGCGCGGCAAGGCCCGGGGACCTGCCGCCGGAGGGCCCTGCGATCGAGGCGCCCGCCGCCGGTGTGATCGGCGACGCCAGAGAGACGATCGGATCGCCGCTGCCGGGACCGTCCGGGGGCGTCTCGAGGTAATCGAAGAAGACCTCGTCGGAGATGAGGGGGACGGCGCGCGGCGCGCAGAGAGCCTCGAGCGCCAGACGCTCGGACCGCCGCAGCGCCGATCCGGTCGGATTGTTCGGGTTGACCAGGACGACGGCGCGCGGCGCTTCGGGGCCGGCGGCGGCGAGCGCGCGCTCGAGCGCCGTGAGATCGAGACTCCAGCGGCCGTCGTAGACGATCGAGTAGGCCGCCACGCGCGCCGACTCGAGCGCCGCGAGGTAGTCGAACAGAGGGTAGCTGGGCCGCGGCACCAGGACGGTCTCC
>DASTNM010000041.1:0-2982 GCA_035762745.1 Candidatus Polarisedimenticolia bacterium | reverse complement strand
TGTTGGCCAGAACCATGATGGCGGCGGCGAGAGTGGCCGCGACCGAGCCGATCAGGATGTCGCGGTTCTTGACGTGCGACAGCTCGTGAGCCAGCACCCCCTCCAGCTCTTCCGGGTTCAGGAGTCGGAGGATGCCGTGGGTGACGGCGACCGCGGCGTGCTGGGGGTCGCGGCCGGTCGCGAAGGCGTTGGGCGCCTCCTCGGGCAGGACGTAGACACGTGGCATCGGCAGCCCGGCGCGGGAGGTCAGGCGCTCCAGGATCTCGAAGAGCTGCGGCGCCTGCTCGCGGCTCACCGGCTGGGCACGGTACATCGCCAGGACCAACCGGTCGGAGAACCAGTAGGAGAAGAAATTCATCCCGGCGGCAATCACGAGAGCCACCATCATCCCCCGGGGGCCGGCGGCGACGCCGCCGACCAGTACGATCCCCGCCGAAAGCAGTCCCAGGAGAAAGGCCGTCTTCAGAGCGTTCATCGTTGTCTCACGTCTCCTTGGTTTTTGTCACCCCGCCACACGCCTCGCGCGGCGTGGTCGGAGGATTCTAGCGCAGGCGAATCGACCTGCCAATCGACGTCGGGGCGCGCCCCCTGCGCTCCTACTTGACCTCGACTCGGATGGCCTTGGCCTTCGACTCCTGCCGCTTCGGCAGGATCACCTCGAGGACACCGTTCTTGTGCGTGGCGCGGATCGCAGCCTGGTCGACGTTGCCCGGAAGGCCGAAAGAGCGGACGAACGTCCCGTGCGGGCGCTCGGCCCGATGATAGTCCTCGGGCTTGAGGTCGCCGGCGATCCGGCGCTCGCCCCTGAGCAGCAGCGTGTTGTCGTCGACCCGCAGCTCGATATCGCTCTGTTCGATCCCCGGAAGGTCGGCGCGCAGCACGATCCTGTCCCCCGTTTCGAAGATGTCGACGGCCGGGGACCACTGGCCGCTCTCGATCGACTCCTGACCGCGTTGCTGCCCCAGGCTCTCCTGGAAGAGCTGGTTCACCCGCTCCTGGATGCGCATCATGCCCTGAAAGGGATCCCATCTGGTGATCGCCATCGCCGTTCCTCCTCGGCCGCGTCAGCGGCTCCGTGGCTTTGCCGCGGCCCCCGCAGGCGCGGCCACCTTCTCGAAGACCACCCCGTCCGGTGCCTTGCCGAGGTCGGCGCGGATCGCGTCCCCGGGTGCGAAGGCACCTTCGAGGACGCGCTTCGACAGCGGGTCCAGAACGGACCGCTGCAGCGTCCGCTTGAGGGGCCGGGCGCCGTAGTGCGGGTCAAAGCCGACCTCGGCCAGATGGGCCCGCAGGCGCGGTGTCAGCTCGAGCCTCAGCTGGCGCGCCTGCAGCAGCCTCCCCAGGCGGGCCATCTGGATGTCCACGACCCGCAGCAGATCCTCGCGCGTCAGGCTGTTGAACAGAATCACCTCGTCGATCCGGTTCAGGAACTCCGGTCTGAACCGGCGCTTCAACTCCTCGTCCACCAGGGTCCGGAGGCGGGCACGATCCGAACCCTCGAACCCCTGGATGATGTCGCCGGCGAGATTCGAGGTCATGACGATCAGGGTGTTCTTGAAGTCGACAACCCGCCCCTTGCCGTCGGTGAGCCGGCCATCTTCCAGGATCTGCAGCAGGGCATTGAAGACATCCGGATGGGCTTTCTCGATCTCGTCGAACAGCACGACCGAGTACGGGCGACGGCGCACCGCCTCCGTGAGCTGGCCCCCCTCCTCGTGGCCGACGTAGCCGGGAGGCGCGCCGATGAGGCGGGCCACGGAGTGCTTCTCCATGTACTCCGACATGTCGATGCGAATCATCGCCCGGTCGTCGTCGAACAGAAACTCGGCCAACGCCCTCGCGAGCTCTGTCTTGCCGACACCGGTCGGTCCCATGAACAGGAAGGACCCTGTCGGCCGGTTCGGGTCGGCGAGTCCCGCGCGGGCTCGGCGCACAGCCTGGCTGACCAGCGCCGTCGCCTCGTCCTGGCCTACGACCCGCTGGCGCAGGCGATCCTCCATGTGCAGGAGTTTCTGGATCTCCCCTTCGAGCGTCTTGCTGACCGGGACACCGGTCCAACGCGAGACGATGGAGGCGACGTCCTCTTCGTCGACCTCCTCCTTGAGCATCGGCCGGCCCTCCTTCTGCAGGCCGCGCAGGCGGGTGTTGGCCTCCTCGACTTTCTTGAGCAGCCCGGCTAGCTGGCCATAGCGCAGCTCGGCCGCCTTTCCGAGGTCGCCGCTCTTCTCCGCCTGCTCCGCCAGCAAGCGGGTCTGCTCGATCGATTCCTTGAGGGAGCGGATCCCCTGGATGGCACCCTTCTCGGCCTGCCATTGGGCCTTGAGAGCGTCGCTCTCCTCGCGCAACCGCGCCAGCTCGCGGGCGATCTCGGCGAGGCGCGCGCGGCTGCCGGCATCGTGCTCCTTCTCCAACGCCTTTTGCTCGATCGTCAGTTGGACCGCCCGGCGCTCGAGAGCGTCGATTGGCTGCGGCAGCGAGTCGATTTCGATGCGCAGGCGGGAGGCCGCCTCGTCGACCAGGTCGATCGCTTTGTCGGGCAGGAAACGATCGGTGATGTACCGGTGGGACAGCGTGGCGGCCGCGATCAACGCCGCGTCCTGGATCCGAACGCCGTGGTGCACCTCGTAGCGCTCCTTCAGCCCGCGCAGGATGGCGATCGTGTCCTCGACGCCCGGCTCTCCCACGAGGATCGGCTGAAAGCGGCGCTCGAGCGCGGCGTCCTTCTCGATGTGCTTGCGATACTCGCTGAGGGTCGTGGCGCCGACGCAGCGCAGCTCGCCTCGAGCCAGCGCCGGCTTGAGCATGTTGGAGGCGTCGACCGCACCTTCGGCGGCGCCCGCTCCGACGAGGGTGTGCAGCTCGTCGATGAACAGGATGTAGCGCCCCTCCGCCTTCTCAATCTCGCGCAGAAAGGCCTTGAGGCGATCTTCGAATTCGCCGCGGTACTTGGTCCCGGCCACGAGGGCGCCCAGATCGATGGCG
>DASTNM010000040.1:0-4025 GCA_035762745.1 Candidatus Polarisedimenticolia bacterium | reverse complement strand
CTGGAAGATCATCACGTCGTCTACCGCTCGCGACAGGGACCGGACGACCTGTCGAACCGCGCCTGCCTGTGCCGGTTCCATCACCAGCGGGGAGAGCACGGCGACTTGGCGTCGTGCAGAGGAACGGCGCCGCTCGGCATCCTCTGGCGGCTCGGTCGCAAGGATCTCTCCTCCTGGTACCGCAACGAGCGGTCAGTCATGCAAGGGGGTGATGCCCGATCCGGATGAGTCGGCGCAGCAGGCCACAGAGCTGCGGCCGTTGGACTGTCTTCGCCGTCTGACATAATATCGGCCGCCGAATGCGGGCCGACTTCTTTGGGGCGACAGGAATCGCTGCCGCGAATGATGCCGAGCGAGGCAAGCCGGTGAAACGCAGCCTGAGTGCACAGGGCCGAAGACTCTCGTCTCCCGGTCAAGCCCGGTCCGGCCGCGCGCCACAGTCTCGCCGCGCGCCTCTGCGCCTCCTTCTGATCGCCGGCGCCCGCCCCAACTTCATGAAGGTAGCGCCCCTCATGCGCGAGTTCCGGTCGCGCCCCGACCTCTACGACGCCCGCCTGGTCCATACCGGACAGCACTATGACGAGCTGATGTCGGACGTCTTCTTCGACGAGCTGGAGATCCCGAGGCCCGACATCCACCTGGGGGTCGGGTCGGCAAGCCACGCCGTGCAGACGGCACGGATCATGGAGGCCTTCGAGAAGGTCATGCTCGAGCAGCGCCCCGACTGGGTCGTCGTGGTGGGCGACGTCAACTCCACCCTGGCCTGCTCGGTGGTGGCGACCAAGATGTCACCGCCGGTGCGGGTGGCCCACGTCGAGGCGGGATTGCGCTCGCGCGACCGCACGATGCCCGAGGAGATCAACCGGATCGTCACCGACGCTCTCTCCGACCTGCTCTTCACGACGAGCCCGGACGCCGACGCCAACCTCAGGGCCGAAGGTGTCGATCGCCGGAAGATCCACCGCGTCGGGAACGTGATGATCGACACCCTCCGTCGCTTCGTCGAGCGCTCCGACGGGTCCGACGTGATGCGGCGACTCGGCATCGAGCCACCGTTCGCCCTGCTGACGCTGCACCGCCCGTCCAACGTCGACGACCCGGCGTCCCTCAGGCGCATCTTCGCGGCCCTGGAACGCATCGGGCGCGACGTCCCGATCATTTTCCCGGTGCACCCCCGCACAGTAAAGATGATGGACCGGTTCGGGCTGCGCCCCGCCGCAACTGTGCCCCCGACCCGCGCCATGATCGGCCTGCGGCTGGTCGAGCCGCTCGGCTACCTCGACTTCCTGCACTTGCAGAAGCGGGCCGCCCTGGTCCTGACCGATTCCGGGGGCATCCAGGAGGAGACGACCATCCTGGGAGTCCCGTGCCTGACGCTGCGCGAGAACACCGAGCGGCCGGTGACCCTGACCCATGGCACCAACCGGTTGGTCGGCAGCGCCACCGAAAAGATCGTCAGGGAGGCGCGGCGGATTCTGAAGAGCCCGCCCGGCCGCCCCGCGGCGCGCGCCGCCTCCCGTGGAGCCAGCCATTCCGCCGCCCGCGCGGCCCGCAAGCCTCGGGTCCCGCTCTGGGACGGGCGCGCCGCAGCCCGCATCGCGGCAGTCTTCGCGAGCCTCGCTCTCCGCCCTCGCGGCTGAGCCGGCGTGGCGCCTCCCGTCCGCGCGGTTGACAGTGCCGGCCGTCCAGGCGGAGAATGGCCGCACCTTACCGAGTGCGCCTCGTGACGCAAGACCCCCGCGGCGCAGGCGGAGCGAGCTTCGAAGAACCGGACATCCTCACATGACGCAGGCGAGAAAGATCCGCGTCCTCCTGGCCGACGACCACACGATCGTGCGCCAGGGGCTGCGCGCCGTCCTGGAAAAGGAATCCGACATCGAAGTCGTCGGCGAGGCCGCCGACGGGCATGACGCCGTCCGCAAGACCACCGCCCTGTCTCCCGACGTGGTCGTCATGGACGTCACGATGCCGCGTATGAACGGGCTGGAGGCGATGACGCGCATCGTCAAGGACGGCCTCGGGGCGAAGGTCGTCGCGCTCACGATGCACAGCAGCGAGGAGTACGTCTACTCCTGCCTGAAGGCGGGGGCGCGCGGTTATGTCTTGAAGGACTCGGCCTCGTCCGATCTGGTGCAGGCGATCCGCACCGTGCGCAACGGCGGGACCTACCTGCACCCTTCGATTTCGGTGCAGGTGGTCGACGAGTATCTCGGCCGTACCGACCCGCGCCTCCGACTGCGGCACCCGGACGTCCTCACGTCGCGCGAGCGCGAGGTGCTGCAGCTCATCGCCGAGGGGAACACCAACAAGGAGATCGCCAGCCTCCTGGTCCTCTCGGTCAAGACGATCGAGGCCCACCGCACCCGTATCATGGAGAAGCTCAAGATCCACAACGTCGCCGGCCTGACCCGCTACGCCATACGGCGCGGCATCACGTCGACGGGCGGCTCGACGTAATCGACTGCACGACGCTGCGCGCGAAGCGCGACCCGACCGCCTCCTTCTCCATCAGGTCGACCACCTCCAGCCGCTGCACCACCCCCCCCGAGCTGTCGCGCAGGATGCGCACCATCGGCCTGTACGGGTCCGACGCGTTGACCCGCACCACCATCGCCTCCTCGCCGCTGTCCAGCTTGACCCGCGTCCCGGGCGGGTAGGCCCCCATGATCTGCAGGAAGGCGCGCGCCAGGTGCGGGTGGTAGTCGCTGCCGGAGCGCTCGCTGATCAGCGCCGCCACCCTCTCGGGAGGTGCCTCCTGCTGATAGGAGCGCCGGCTGCGCATGGCGTCGTAGGTGTCGGCCAGGTTGGTCATGAGACTGCAGGGATGAAGCGACCGCGCATGCCTGAGGTGCGGGTAGCCGCCGTGGTTGTAACGCATGTGGTGCTCGAAGGCGACGATCAGCGCCAGGTCGGGCACCCCCGGCGTGTCGCGCAGGATGTGCACTCCGTCGTGGGGGTGCCGCTGGACGACGGCGAACTCCTCCGGCGTCAGCTTTCCTGGCTTGCTCAGAAGCTCCCGCGGCACCAGGCTCTTGCCGATGTCGTGCATCATCGACGCCAGACCGAACTCGCGCAGCATGCGCGCATCGGCCCCCAGCGCCTCCACCTGCGCCAGGGTCAGGATGCAGACGTTGACGATGTGCGTGAAGGTGTAGGCGTGGTGCGATTTCAGCGTCGTCAGGATCAGATAGGGTGAGCGGTCGGCCTGCATCTGGTCCATCATCGTCTGCACGAAGGCACCGGCCTCCTGCATGCTGATCTTCCGCCCCTCCTGGAAGCCGAGGATCGTCTCCTTGATGAAGGTCACGGCGTTGTCGTAGACCTCGGCCGTGTCCGAGCCGATCTCCTGCTTCGCCGCCTCGCTCCGGGTCTCCTCCCGCCGGTCGTCCAGGATCAGCCGCCCGACTTCGATCCGCCGGATCCCCTCGCCGGCCACCCGCTCGGAGAGCGGCGTCCCGGCGAAGGCCCGGGGGTCGACGATCATCAGGGAGATGAACCGCCGCAGATCCTCGGCCTCGACCCCCTTCCGGAAGACGATCGTCTCGGCCCCGCGCGCTTTGAGGTCTTCGAGAAACGAGATCAACCCCTCCTGCCGCTCGTCCAGCGTCTGCCCCCCCGCCACCAGCCTCTGGCCCACCACCGCCAGACGCCATTCTTCGTTATCCGCCAGGATCTTCTCCAGGAACGCCACCAGCGCCGCCAGGGCGCGCGCCGCGATCGGATGCTGCGGCGGATACATGCGCCGCTGGCCGATCGCCGCCATCAGCGCCCGCAGCGCCCCGGCCGACAGCGCGGCGAGGCGCGGATCGGGGGCGGCCCCGTGCCCCGAGGCGGCCCCGTGCTCCGGCCCGGCTTCATGCTCCCCATCGTGCCGGTGTGGATGATCCGAGTGCGACATGACCGGCTCTCCGTCCTTCCTCTCAGTTCGGGTTGTCGAGGTCGGCCGACACCGCCCGCCCGCCGACGATTTCAGAGCACGTGGCGCGGACCGGGCTGCGCCAGACCCGGGCCCCCCGGGCCACCGC
>DASTNM010000039.1:0-4760 GCA_035762745.1 Candidatus Polarisedimenticolia bacterium | reverse complement strand
GGGCCACCAGCTCCTTGCCGGTGCCGTTCTCCCCGAAGATCAAGACGCGGCCGTTGGTCGGAGCCGTCACCTCGATCTGCTGGCGCAGATCGCGGATCACCCGGCTCTCGCCGATGAGCGTCGCGTCCTGCTGAAGCTGCGACCTGAGGCTGACGATCCGCTCGTCCTTCTTCTTGTCCGCCACCGCGTTGCGCAGCGTCAGGGCGACCTTCTCGAGCGACAGCGGCTTCTCGATGAAGTCGAAGGCGCCCAGCCGGCCGGCGCGATGCGCCACCGGCACGTCGGCGTGCCCGGAGATCATGATGACGCGCGGCGGTACGGGGAGCCCGACGATCTCCTCCAGGATCGACAGGCCGTCGCGTCCCGGCAACCAGACGTCGAGCAGGATGGCGTGATACGGCTTGCGCCGCACCATGTCGAGGCACCGTTCGCCCGACTCCGCCAGGTCGACCGAGTAGCCCTCGTCCTTGAGGATGTTCGTGAGGGAGCTTCGGACCCCCTCTTCGTCGTCGACGACGAGCACACGCTCCTTGGCCATGGCCTATTCTACGCCGCCGCGGGAAGCTCGATCACGAAGCGGGTGCCGCGCGGCACGTTGTCCTCGACGCGGATGCGGCCCCGGTGGTCGGAGACGATGCGGTGCACGATCGCCAGGCCGAGCCCCGTCCCCTTCTTCTTGGTCGAGAAGTACGGCAGGAAGAGCCGGTCGCGGTCCTCGGGACGGATCCCGGGGCCGTCGTCCGCCACCTCCAGCTGGACCGCCCCCGAGCCGGGATCGCGGCGCGCCGCGATCGACACCGTCCCACGTCCGCCCATCGCCTCGAGAGCATTGTCCACCAGGTTGACGAGCACGCGCTTCATCTGGTCCGGGTCGAGCAGGACTCGCGGCAGGCCCGGCTCGTAAATCGGGCTGATCGTCACCTCGTCGTGCCGGTCGGTGTACAGCGCCAGGGTCGCGCCGACGACCTCATGCAGGTCGGTCGGCACCGGGTGCGGCGCCGGCAGCCTGGCGAAGCGGGTGAACTCGTCCACCAGGTTCTTGAGAGTCGCCACCTCCCGCACGATGGCCGTAGTCCCCTCCTCGACGATGGCGTCGAGGTTGCCGCTCCGCTCGCCGACTTTCTTGCGGATGCGCTCCGCCGAGAGCTGAATCGGCGTCAGCGGGTTCTTGATCTCGTGGGCCAGCCGCCGCGCCACTTCCCGCCAGGCCGCGAGGCGCTGCGCCCGCATCAGGTCGGTCAGATCATCGAGCACCAGCAGGGCCCCCAGCGGCTCTCCGCTCTCGCCCCGCAGGGTGTTGGCGCTCACCGCCAGCGTGTGGGTCCGCCCCTCGATCCGCAGCTCGACCTCGTGGGCGGACGCCGGGTCGGCTCCCGTCTTCGCCTCCTCGAGCAGTGCCTCGACGGCCGCCCGCCCCTCGGGAGGCAGGAGACGCCACAGGTCCTGTCCCACGGCGTCCATTTCCTTTCCGAGCGCCAGCAGTCGGAGCGCCGCCCGGTTGACGGTCGTCACCCGCGAGTCGCGATCGAGCGAGATGACGCCGGTCGTGATCCCCTGCAGGAGAGTCTCGATGTAGCGCCGCCTCTCCATCAGCTCGCGGTTGCTTCGAGACAGCTCGACGTTGCGACGCTCGATGGTCTCCTGGCCCGCCTTCAGATCGGCCGTCATCCGGTTGAACGACTCCACCAGGATGCCCAGCTCGTCTCCCGCCTCGGCCTCGACGCGGTAATCGAGGTTGCCGGAGGCGATCTCGCGCGTCCCGGCCAGGAGCGTCTGGATCGGCTCCGTGATGCGGCGCGCCAGATAGAGGCCGATCCAGGTGACCGAGAACAGGACGACCATCGTGATCAGGGCGAAGACCAGGATGTAGACCCTCTTGATGAGTCCCTTCTGCGCCCGGATCTGCCTGTAGTCGTCGTTGCTGCGCGTGACCGCCGTGGCCAGCCGCGCCAGGTCCTTCGGCAGGTAGGCGCCGACCGTCACGACCGCCAGGACCGGACCCCCGGGCTCGTGGCGCACCGGTTGACCGCAGCGGATCAGGTGCCCGCCATGAAACTCCGACATCCAGGTGAACGATTCGCCGCGGAACGCGGCACGGATCCGGTCGGCAGGGATCTCCTGTGCCTCGCCTTTCGGCGGCAGATGCGGGTCCACCGTCACATAAGACGGCTCATGGGCGAAGGTGAGCGACAACAAGTCGAGATGGTTCTCGCGCAGCAGTTCGCCGAGGGAGGCGTGGACAGATCCCCGGCGGGACGGCTCCAGCAGGCCGTTCTGGGCCAGGCGCGCCGCCAGATCGCGCGCGAAGGCGGCGGCGCGCCGGCCCGCCTCGTCGTAGTAGGTCGTGACGATCTGCTGCGACGCGTCGGTGAGCCGGTCCAGCGGGGCGTTGAACCAGCGGTCGACGCTGCGCTGGATCAAATTGAGAGCGGCCCAGAAGATGATGCCGGACGGGACGAACCAGAGGAGCAGCAGCGAAAAAACCAGCTTGGTGCGGAAGCGCGACCCGAGGATCCCCCGCCGGCGCTCGACGAGCACCTTGATCAGGTTGCGCATCAGGAGCGTCAACAGGGTCAGGACCAGGATGGCGTTGGTGAGCAACAACACCGACAGGAGCACCCTGTTGGTGACGTAGGGCCAATTGAAATCGGTGGCCTTGCGCAGCAGGAAGTAGCCGGCCAGGAAAATGGCGAGGAGGGCCAGGAGTCCGAATTGAATCAGCCGCTCGACCCGGACGCGTGGGGCGGTGGTCCGGGACAGGCTCTCAGGGTGCTGTGCCGGCATTCTTCCCCTCCGGGATGACAATCGGGACCCGTTCCCAGGCGGTGTCGAGCGGCCATGGGATCAGGAAGAACCGCCAGACCCAGCGGATGTCCGACTTGGCCTTGAGGTAGTACTCGTGCCCGGCCGCCAGATCAGTCACCGGCAGAAGCGGGATCCCGCGCAGCGCCGTCATGAATTCCTGCATCGTCGCGGCCTCGGTCGTGACCTTCGTCTCCTGTGGCTCGTCATCGAGATATCGCGTCAGGGTGTACTGGCGCGTCAGGGTGTCGTGGCGCACCGTGCAGCGGATTCGGTGCCGCGCCAACGCCAGATCCGGAAGTCCGGAGCGGCGCTCGTAGACCAGAAGACGGTAGCCGACGGAGGTCTCGAGGCCGGCGGCGATCTCCTCGCGCACCTCCGACGTCGGCCACCCGGTCAGCCGGCACGAGGCCACGTACGTCTCCCCCTGGCGGGCGATCGAGAGATCGACGAGGGCGGGGTCGGCGGCCCGCGCGCTGCTCAGGCCGGCGACCAGGCAGACACCGACCACCGCGAGGCTCTGACCCTTCATCGTGGACTCCGGGGTGGCGTTGCGGGCGCGGTCCGCGGCCCGGCCGCGGTGGCGTCCGCGGGACACCGGGAAACACGCAGTCTACCGGAGGGCGACAGGCATGACAAGAGGACGCGGGAAAGGGATCAGGCGGTCAGGGCGACGCCGCCGGGCACCAGCTTCTCGCGCAGGTGGGCGTATTCGGCCAGGCGCGCCGCCGGCACCCGTTCGTCGGACGTGCCGAGCGACCAGGAAGATCGACTCGCGAGGAGGGCGCCGATGAGCGCCGCGTGAAGACGATGCCCTCCCTTGATGGCGACGACGTGCGCCCTGAGCGGGGCGCCGACGAGCGCCAGGTCGCCGACCAGATCGAGGATCTTGTGGCGGGCGCACTCGTCCGGGTAACGAAGCGAGTCGTTGAGGACCCCGTTCTCGCCGATGACCACGGCGTTCTCAAGCGACCCGCCGAGGGCCAGGCCGGCGCGGCGCATCGCCTCGACGTCGCTCAGCAGGCAGAAGGTCCGCGCCGGGGCGATGCCGGAGACGTAGGTCTCCTCACCGATCGCGGCCGACACCGCCTGATAGCCGATGACGGGATGCGGAAAGTCGATGGCGTAGGTGACCTGCAGGTCGTTCGCAGGCAGGGCGATGATCTGGCGATCGCCGTGCATCACCGAGACCGGGCGCTTCAGCGTGATATAACGCCGCGGCCGCGCCAGCGAGCGCCGACCGGCCGCCAGTATCAGATCGACGAAGGGAGCCGCGCTGCCGTCGAGGATCGGCAGCTCCGGACCGTCGACCTCGAGCCGCGCATTGTCGATGCCGAGACCCTGCAGGGCGGAGAGAAGGTGCTCGACCGTGCCCACCACCGACGAGCCGCGCGACAGGGTGGTCGCGAGGCTCGTGGCGTTCAGGAAGCGGTGCGCGGCCGGGATCTCGACGCCTCCCCGATCGCGGCGGACGAAGACGAGACCGCTGTCCGCGCTGGCCGGGAGGAGTCGCACGCTGGCCCGGACTCCCGTATGGAGCCCTATTCCCTCGGCTTCGACCGGTCTCGCCAGCGTCCTCTGCGTCTCGACCATCCCTGGCCTCCCGACACCTGACGACGGCATCGCGCAGCGTCTCTAGTGCAGCCCCTGTGCCAGCACCACCAACCACGCCATGCATTCGCGGAACACTATCATAATAAGCCACTTGCGCTCTTCATGGCGCGCTTTCTCGGCGGGGAGATTCAGAGCCCCGTGGCAGTTCGGCCACACCCCGGTGTGGCGATCCTGCCAGGAACGGACTTCCGGTGCGGGTGGTTTGACAGCCCCCGGAGGGTGTGGTAGTTTCCGCCGTCCCGCCGGGACGAGCGGCGCGGCAACTCGGGAGCCGAATCTCCCGGACCCCACGATCACAATGCGAGACCGACGCTATGAGCAAGGACTCGAGGCGGCCTGAGCGA
>DASTNM010000038.1:0-7230 GCA_035762745.1 Candidatus Polarisedimenticolia bacterium | reverse complement strand
CATCCTGTTCGACATCGAGGCGGCCTTCCTCTATCCCTGGGCGATTATCTTTCGCGGACTCGGGATGCAGGGGTTCGTCGAGATGGCCCTGTTCATCGGTGTCCTCCTGATCGGCTTCCTCTACTGCTGGCGCCGCGGCGCCCTCGAGTGGGACTGAAGAGCTCACATGGTGGCAGGGCCCTACATCGAGCCGGCGCCGCCGGCCTTCCTTCTCGATCGGCTGCGTGAGCGCTTCCCCGGGGCGATTCTCGAGGTGGGCGAGTTCCGCGGCGAGATCACGGTCATCGTGCCGAAGGAGCGGATCGCGGAGATCGCCCTCTACCTGAGGGACGATCCCGAGGCCGACTTCGACATGCTGTCCGACCTGACCGGCCTGCACTACCTCGACCGCGAGTATGACTACGAGGTCGTCTACCACCTCCGTTCCCTGGCCAGGAACCATCGACTGCGGCTCAAGGTGCGGCTCGTGGAGCGGGAGGCGGTGCCGAGCGTGACCCCGGTCTGGCCCGCGGCCAACTGGCAGGAGCGGGAGGCCTTCGACCTGGTCGGCATCCGGTTCCAGGGACACCCTGACCTGCGCCGCATCATCATGCCGGAGGATTACCAGGCCCACCCGCTGCGCAAGGACTTCGACGTCGAGGGGGGACCGACCTCGATCGACGCGCCGGGGCGGCCGGCCTCGCCCGGGTTCCGCGACCTGGAGCATGCCTGACATGGAGCACGCCTGGAGATGAGCGAGGGGACGCTCAACCCGCCGATGCCTTCGATGTCGCCGGCCCTGCCCGAGGGCGAGGACGCGCTGCACGGCGATCAGATGGTCGTCAACATGGGGCCCTCGCACCCGTCCACTCACGGGGTGCTGCGGCTGGTCCTGACGCTCGACGGCGAGGTGGTCAAGGCGGTGCAGCCGCACGTCGGCTATCTGCACCGCGGCATGGAGAAGATCGCCGAGACGATGACCTACCACCAGTTCATTCCCTACACCGATCGGCTCGACTACCTGGCGCCCCTCTCGAACAACGTCGCCTATGTCCTGGCGGTCGAGAAGCTGATGGGGATCACGGTCCCGCCGCGGGCCCAGGTGATCAGGGTGATGACCTGCGAGATCGCGCGCATCTCGGCGCACCTCCTGTGGCTCGGGACCGGGGCGCTCGACCTGGGGGCGGCCACCGTCTTCTTCCACACCTTCCGGGAGCGCGAGACGCTCTACAACCTCATCGAGTCGCTCACCGGGACGCGTCTCACCACCTCCTACCCGCGCGTCGGCGGCCTGTCGCGCGACCTGCCGCCGGGATGGACGGAGCAGCTGGCCGCGTTCGTCGCCACCTTCCCCGGGATGCTGGACGAGGTGGACGCCCTGTTGACGGGGAACCGGATCTGGATGAAGCGCACGCAGGGGATCGGCCGCATCAGCGCCAAGGACGCCCTCGCGCTGGGGCTGACCGGTCCCAACCTGCGCGGCTCCGGGATCGCCTACGACCTGCGCCGGGCCGAGCCGTACAGCGGCTACGAGAACTACGACTTCGAGGTGCCGATCGGCCGCGAGGGGGACGCCTACGATCGCTACCTCGTGCGCCTGGAGGAGATGCGCCAGAGCACGCGCATCCTCGAGCAGGCTCTGAGGCTCCTGCCGGACGGCCCGATCGACATCGACGACCCCAAGGTGGTCCTGCCGAAGAAGGAGCGGGTCCTCACCAAGATGGAGGAGCTGATCGAGCAGTTCATGATCGTGACCCAGGGGATCCAGCCGCCGGCCGGAGAGATCTACCACGCCATCGAGGCCCCCAAGGGAGAGCTCGGCTTCTACATCAAGAGCGAGGGGAGCAAGTCGCCCTACCGGCTGCGCATCCGCTCCCCGTCGTTCATCAGCCTGCAGGCCGTGGAGACGATGGCGGTGGGCGGGCTGCTGTCCGATCTGATCGCCGTGGTCGCCAGCCTCGACCCGGTGATGGGCGAGGTGGATCGGTGACGCTCCCCGTGGGCGCCGGCACCGACCGGCGCATCGACGAGATCCTGACCCGCTTCCCGCGGCGCGGCTCGGCGCTCCTGCCCGCGCTCCACGCCATCCAGGAGGAGAAGGGGTTCATCTCCGAGGAGGCGATGGTCTACGTCGCCGGCAAGGTCGGCGTCTCGCCGTCCTTCGTCGAGGGGGTCGTGTCGTTCTACACCATGTTCCAGCGCCGGCCGGTCGGCCGCCACCACATCCAGCTCTGCCGCACGCTGCCGTGCGCCCTGCGCGGCTGCGGACGGATCCTGGAGCACTTCGAGCGCCGGCTCGGCATCCGGGAGGGGGGCAAGACCCCGGACGGCAAGTTCTCGCTCGTCACCGTCGAGTGCCTGGGGACCTGCGACACCGCGCCGATGGTGCAGATCAACGACCGGGAGTACGGTCCCCTCGACGAGGCGAAGGTCGACGCGATCCTCGCGTCACTCGAATAAGCCGATGCCCTTCGAGCCTCTCCTGACGCGCAACATCGCCAAGCCCGCCTCGGAGACGCTCGAGGTCTACCTGGCCTCCGGCGGCTATCAAGGGCTGCGCCGGGTCCTGAAGGAGTTCACACCCGAGTCCTTCCTCGAGGAGGTCAAGACCTCGGGGCTGAGAGGCCGCGGCGGCGCCGGGTTCCCGACCGGCGTGAAGTGGGGCTTCCTGCCCAAGACCCGGGACAAGCCGCGCTATCTGTGCGTCAACGCCGACGAATCCGAGCCCGGGACCTTCAAGGACCGCCTGCTGATCGAGAAGGATCCGCACCTGGTCCTGGAGGGGATCATCCTCTCGGCCTATGCCATCGAGTGCCACACCGCCTTCTTCTACATCCGCGGCGAGTTCCACGCCGGAGCGCGCCTCTTCCAGCGCGCCATCGACGAGGCGTACGCCAGGGGGTTTCTCGGCGGGAACATCCTCGGCAGCGGCTTCGATCTCGACCTCATCGTCTACCGCGGCGCCGGGGCGTACATCTGCGGCGAGGAGACGGCGCTCCTGGAGTCGCTCGAGGGCAAGCGCGGCCTGCCGCGCATCAAGCCTCCCTTCCCGGCGGTGGTCGGCCTGTATGGCTGCCCGACCATCATCAACAACGTCGAGACGCTGGCGAACGTCACTTTGATCGCCGAGCGCGGCGCCGCCTGGTTCGCCGGCATCGGCCGCCCCAGGAACACCGGCCCCAAGCTCTTCTGCGTCTCCGGCCACGTCAAGCGCCCGGGCGTGTACGAGGAGGCGTTGGGCGTGCCCCTGCCGCAGCTCCTCGAGCGGGCCGGGGGGATGCTGCACCCCGATCGGCCGCTCAAGGCGGTCGTGCCGGGCGGCTCCTCGATGAAGATTCTGCCCGCGGCGAACTGCGACGTGGTGATGGACTTCGACTCGCTGGCGGCGGCGGGCAGCTCGCTCGGATCGGCCGGCGTGATCGTCATGGACAGCGGCACCTGCATCGTCTGGGCCCTGCTGAACCTGGCGCGCTTCTACGCCCATGAGTCGTGCGGGCAGTGCACCCCCTGCCGCGAGGGGACCGGCTGGTTCGTCAAGATCCTCGAGCGGCTCGAGAGCGGCCGCGGGATGGCGAGCGACCCGGCGCTTCTCGTCGACGTCGCGGGCCGGGTTGAAGGAAACACCATCTGCCCCTTCGGCGAGGCGATCGCCTGGCCGGTCCAGTCGTACGTCAAGGCGTTCCGCGGGGAGTTCGAGGAGCACGTGACGCGCCGGGGCTGCCCGCTCATGGCCGTCGCGGCACGTTAGGAGATCAGGCGATCATGTCGGAACCGTCCAGGCCCGCGACTCCCGCCCCGGGCGCCACCCCCCCGACCGGGGCCGCGCCGGCGCCCGCCGGCCCGGCGCTCCCGCCGGTCGGCCCCGACCAGGTGGCGCTGTTGATCGACGACCGGCCGGTGGTGGTCAGGAAGGGGACGACGGTGCTGCAGGCGGCCGAGACGATCGACCTTTTGATCCCGCATTACTGCTACCACCCCGGCCTGAGCATCGCCGGCAACTGCCGCATGTGTCTGGTCGAGATCGAGAAGATGCCGAAGCTGCAGATCGGCTGCGCCACCCTGGCGACGCAGGGGATGCAGGTGCGCACGACCACGCCGAAGGTGAAGACGACGCGTCAGGGGATCATGGAGTTCCTGCTGATCAATCATCCACTCGACTGCCCGATCTGCGACCAGGCGGGTGAGTGCCGCCTGCAGCAGTACGAGGCGGACTACGGCGCCGGCTTCAGCCGCTTCAGCGAAGAGAAGGTCCACCACGAGAAGCGCCACGACCTCGGGCGGCACGTGATGTTCGACGCCGAGCGCTGCATCAAGTGCACGCGCTGCATCCGCTTCTGCGACGAGGTGAGCCGGACGCACGAGCTGACCCTGGTCGAGCGGGGCGACCACGCCATCATCGCCACCTTCCCCGGCCGCCCGCTCGACAACCCCTATTCCGGCAACACCGTCGACGTCTGCCCGGTGGGTGCGCTGACGCTCAAGGAGTTCCGCTTCAAGGCGCGCGTCTGGTTCCTGCGCGACGTCCCCTCGGTGTGCGCCGGCTGCGCGCGCGGCTGCAGCGTCAACCTCGGCACCTACCGCAACGAGATCCACCGGATGACGCCGCGCCTCAACCCCGAGGTGAACAGCCACTGGATGTGCGACGCCGGCCGCCTGTCGTACAGGGAGCTGAACGAGACGCCGCGCCTCGAAAGCCCCCGGATCGTGGCCGCCGGCGACGGCGGCCCGCAGCGCGAGGCCGCCTGGGACACGGCGCTCGACCGGGCGGCGGAGCTGCTGCGCGCCGCATCCTCCGGACCGCCCGCGGGAGGATCGCTGGCGGCGCTCGTCTCGGCGCGTCTGTCTCTCGAGGACCTGCACCTGGCCCGCCGGGCGCTCACGGAGGCGATCGGAATCCCGCGCCTGGCGCTGCCGCCGCACGAGGACGGAGAGGACGACCGGCTCCTGATCCGCCGCGACAAGACCTCCAACGCGCGTGGCGCGGCGTTGCTCGGGCTGTCCGCTCCCCACGCCGGGCGCGTCAGGGAGATCCTCGACGACGTCCGGGCCGGGCGCGTTCGTGGTCTCGTCATCGTGGGGGAGGACCCGGTCGGCGACGGGCTCATCACCGTCGAGGACTTGCGCCGTCTCCAGGCGCTGGTCGTCGTCGACTGGCGGCAGAGCCCCACGCTGCAGGCGGCGCACGTCGCCCTGCCGGCCTGCGGCTACGGGGAATACGAGGGGGTTCTTGTGAACTTCGAGGGCTGGGCGCAGCGGGCGCGCGCCGCGCTCAAGCCCCGCGGCGAGGCGGAGCCGGCCTGGCGCATCCTGCTGGCGCTCGGGCGGCGCTTCGGACTGGCGGGGGACTACGCCAACCCCTCGGAGGTCTTCGACGAGGTGGCGGCGCGGAGCCCCGCCTTCACGGGTCTCTCCTATCGCGCCCTCGGTCTTCTCGGGGCCAGGGTTCAGGGGGCCTGACATGGACGCGAGCGTGGCGCGAGTCCTGATCGAGGCGGCGGTGAAGATCGTCCTCTTGCTCGGTGTGATGCTGACCACGATCGCCTACATGACCTGGGTGGAGAGACGCGTGTCGGCCTGGATCCAGGACCGGCGGGGCCCGAACCGCGTCGGCCCGTTCGGCCTGCTGCAGCCTCTGGCCGACGGCATCAAGTTCCTGTTCAAGGAGGCGATCGTCCCGCCGCACGCCTTCCGTCCGATCTACCTCCTGGCGCCGGTGCTCATTTTCGTGCCGTCGCTCGTGACCTTCGCGGTCGTGCCGTTCGGGCCGACGCTCCCGCTCTTCGAGACGACGATCAGGCTGCAGGTCGCCGACGTCGGCAACGGCATCCTGATCGTCCTCGCCTTCTCCTCGCTCGGGGTCTACGGCATCGCCCTCGCCGGCTGGTCGTCGAACAACAAGTACTCGCTGATGGGAGGACTGCGATCCTCGGCCCAGCTCATCTCCTACGAGCTGGCGATGGGGATGGCGATCGTCGGCGTGCTGATGTCGACCGGCTCGCTCCGGCTCTCTGAGGTCGTCGCCCACCAGGCGGCGCACGGCTGGAACGTCCTGTGGCAGCTCCCCGGCTTCCTGGTCTTCCTGACGGCCGCCTTCGCCGAGACCAACCGTCTGCCGTTCGACCTGCCGGAGGCCGAGACCGAGCTGGTCGCCGGCTACCATACCGAGTACTCCGGCATGCGCTTCTCGATGTTCTACATGGCCGAGTACGCCAACATGATCACGGCGTCGGCGCTGGCCGCGACGCTCTACTTCGGCGGCTACCACGTGCCGGGGCTGGCGCGGCTCGGCCTGCCGGCGTGGGGCGAAGCGCTGGCGCAGGTCGCGGCCTTCTGCGTCAAGGTAGCGTGCTTCCTCTTCGTCTACGTCTGGGTCCGCTGGACCCTGCCGCGCTTCCGCTACGACCAGCTCATGAACCTGGGCTGGAAGGTGCTGCTGCCGATCGCCCTGGGGCACATCCTGTGGGTGTCGTTCCTCGTGCTGCGGGGCTGGGCGTGAGAGCGGAGGGCTGAGATGCATCTCCTGATCGGCCTCATCGCGACGCTGGTGGTGGTCGCGTTCCTGCGGGCCCTGCTCCCGGTGCGTCCGGCGTTGCTCGTCGCTCCGGGCCTCGTCGCCGCTCTGGCGCTTTTCGCCGTCTACCGCCACGACCTCCTGCGCCTCGAGTTCTGGGCCGGGGCCACCGGCTTCATCGCGATCCTGTCCGCCCTGCTGATCGTCATGCACCCGAGCCCGATGGTCTCGGTCCTCTTCCTGATCCTGAACCTCTTCTGCATCGCCTTCTTCTACTTGATGCTGCAGGCGGAGTTCCTGGCGGTCCTGGAGCTCATCATCTATGCCGGGGCGATCATGGTGCTGTTCCTGTTCGTCGTGATGCTCCTGAATCTCAGGGCGGAGGAGGGGCTGCGACTCGGGGGTGGGCTGGAGCGCTACGCCGCCTGGGCCGCCGGTCTGCTCTTCGCCGGTCTCATGATCCTGGCGATCCAGCGGCGCCACGACCGGCCCTATTTCGAGCCCGGCGCGTTCGTCACCGGGTTCGGATCGGCGGAGGACGTCGGGTCGCTGCTGTTCGGCAAGTATCTGTTTGCGTTCGAGGCCGCCTCGGTCCTGCTGGTCGCCGCCATGGTCGGCGCGGTGATCCTGGCCAAGCGGCGCCTGGAATGAGGCGGCGATGATCCGGATCGAGTACTTCCTGATCCTGGCGGCGCTGCTGTTCACCATCGGCGCCATCGGCGTGCTGATTCGCCGCAACA
>DASTNM010000037.1:0-4597 GCA_035762745.1 Candidatus Polarisedimenticolia bacterium | reverse complement strand
TGAGTGGACCAGCTCCTGCTTGATGAGGCTCTGATGGATATTCTTGACGAGGGAGATGTCGACTTTGAGGAAATCGGGCTGCACCTCCGAGATCGTCTGCAGCGAGGAATATCCCGTGCCGACATCGTCGATCGCCACCAGGAAGCCGAGACGACGCAGCCGGTCGAGCTCGCGGCCGAACACCTCGAAATCCTCGATCGATGTGCGCTCGGTGATTTCGAGCACCAGGTTGCGCGGTCGGAGGGCCGCCTCCTCCAGGACTCCGCGAAGGCCGCCGTCGACCACGCCGGGTGACCCCAGCGTCTCCGGCAGGGAATTGAGGAAGAGCTTCTTGCTCTTGTCGAAGCCGTGGGCGTTGCGAACCGCCTGTCTGCGGCACAGCTCGTCAAGCTCGTGCGAAAGATGGATTCGTTCCGAGCATGAGAACAGAGCCTCCGGGACTTCGAAGGAGGTATTCTCGGGCCCTCGGGTCAGAGCCTCGTAGCCCATGATCGAGCCCTGCTCCATGTCCACGATCGGCTGGTAGTGTGTCGTCAGGCGGGCCTCCTGCAGGATGCCGCGCAGCTCGGCGGCCCGTTGGATCTGCAGACGGTCGGCCTGGCGCAGGGTCATGTCGCGGGCGTCGCGGATTCCCTGGTGCAGCAGGCGCTCGAAGCGTGCCGCCGGGTGGCTGGTGACGAGGGCGAAGCCGAGTGAGAAGTCCAGGTGCGGCGGCTGCAGGCAGGCCCACTCCGCCGTGGCCAGCCGGCCCCGGAGGTGGCGCGACAGCCCGCGCGTCGAATCGGCCAGGTCGGTCATCGAGACCTCGGCCCGGCCGAGCCCTTCCCGCAGGAAGATCAGGAAGCTGTTGCTGTAGACTCCGTCCAGGGCGATCACCGTGCTCTCCGGAAGCCCCCGGCCCCTCAGCGCGGAGAGCAGGGACGCCACCCCCGATAAGAAGCGATCGCTCACCTCCCATCCAACCGCGGATTCCAGGATGGCCAGGGTCGGAAAATCGAGGACGATCACCCCGAGGGCGCGGGTGTCCCCCTCCGAAAGCAGCTGGTCGAGATGGACCTGATAGGAGCAGAGCCCGGTGACGCGATCGAAGAGCGCGCTCTTCAGCTTGAGGTAACCGGTGCGCATCCGTCGAGCCTCGTCACCCGTCGGTCCCGCTGGCACCGGGCCATCGCCGTCTCCCTTCATCCCGCCACCTGCCGCCGCTCGAGGGTCTCGAAGATCCGCCGGACCCGGCCCAGGAGATCCTCGCAGGAGAACGGCTTGTTGATGTAATCGTAGGCCCCCTCCTGCAGACCATGCAGCTTGTCGCGCACCTCCATCTTGATGGAGAACATCGCCACCGGAATACCGGCGCTCCTCTCGTCCACCTTCAATGCCCGGAGCACCTGCCAGCCATCCATCTCAGGCATGTTGATGTCGAGGAGGATCAGGTCGGGGTGGCCCTGCTCCAGCTTCTGCAGCGCTTCCGGGCCCGATCGGGCCGGAACGACGCGATACCCGCCTCCCTCCAGGATGAGGCGGGTCATGTCCACGATGTCGACGTCGTCATCGACGACCATGACAGTCTGTGGCATTGGCTCTCCCGCCGGAGCGTCTCAGCCGCGCTTCCGGTTCGTGAGGTCCTCCGGACCGGCGGATCCGGCCTCGAGGACCTCCTCGTTGACGTAGTGCTCGATGAGGGATTCGGTGTCCTGGTCCATCTCCAGAAAGCGTACACCGACTCCCGGGATCAGGTGCGACTCGGGATCTTCGGGTACCTGCCGCACCACCACGGCGCGCGTTCGTACGCTCTGCCGCCCCTCCCAGCCGGGCAGCTTGAGGGTCAGGCTGATCGATTCTTCGACGGGCAGCGATCGCGCCAGGGTGAGGAAGAGACCGGTGCGACTGATGTCCTTCAGCCGTCCCCGCAAGTCGCCCGCGGCCGAAGCGATCCGTACGGGGAAGTGCGCGACCCGCCGCGGACCGCCCCGCAGGCTGACCCGCCCCAGGGAGCACAGCGCCAGTTCGAGCGCTCCGGCACCGAGCGGACGCGCCAGGGCCGCGTCGGCGCCGGCCTCGAGGCAGCACGGCAGCCCCTCCGGTGAGGTCACCACCAGAATCGGGACAGCCTTCAGCCGGGCGTCCGATTTCAGGACGCGCACGCACTCGGGGCCGTCGATCCCCGGGTGCTCGACTGCGAGAAGAATCAGGTCGGGAGCCTCGGCGCGGGCTCTTTCGACGACCTGGTGAAGGTTCGCGACGCGCACGATGGCGCAGCCGAGACGCCTCAGGAAGGAGGCTTCGAGGTCCTGGAACAGGGCCGCGTCGTCGACCATGAGGACCCGGGACATCGCTCGGCTCGCTCCGGGCCCGCCTCGGGATGAGACGGTTCTATCGAGGGTCTTTCCCTGAATCGCCGCTGCTGATCGAGGTTTTCGCGGGGACGATACCATAGTCCCGTCCGTCCAATCAAGGCGGCGCGGACGCGACGCCTGGGCGCAGTCGTCCCGCCCGAGCTCAGTTGCGCGTGCTTCCGGAATCCTGGACCCCGGCCACCGCCGCGGCCGGCTGCCCGGAATCCTCCAGGCGATCGGCGAGCGGCCGCTCGCCCGCTCCTTTGAGCGGAATCCCCAGCCGCTTCATCTTTTCGATCAGGGTCGTACGCTTGATCTTGAGAAGCTCCGCCGCGCGCGTCTTGACCCAGCCGGCGTGCTCCAGGGCCTGGCACAGCATGCGCTGCTCGTAGGTGGCCAGGACCTCGTCCAACGAGAAGCCGTCACCTCCGACGTGGACCATCGGTACGTCGACCATCCCCTCGTCCAAGACCTCGCGCGGCAGGTCCTCACGCCCCAGCTCCTCCTTGCCGAACGACAGGGCCACGGCCCTTTCGATCACGTTTTCCAGTTGACGCACGTTCCCCGGCCAGGAGAATTCGGACAGGACCTTCACCGCGTCGGGCAGGAAGCGCTTCACCGAGACGTTCATCTCGCGGCAGTACTTGTTGAGGAAGTGGTGCATGAGGAGCGGGATGTCCTCCCGTCTTTCGCGCAGGGGTGGGAGCTGGATATGGATGACGTTCAGCCGGTAGTACAGATCCTCGCGAAACCTTCCCTCCTCCATCATCTTCTTCAGATCGATGTTCGTGGCCGCGATGATGCGCACGTTCACGGAGATCTTGCGGGCTCCACCGAGGGGAATGAACTCTCGCTCTTGAAGGACGCGCAGCAGCTTGATCTGCAGACCCATGCTCATGTTGCCGATTTCGTCGAGGAACAGCGTGCCGGAGTCGGCGGCCTCGAAGCGACCGGGCCTGTCGGCGACCGCATCCGTGAAGGCCCCCTTGACATGCCCGAAGAGCTCGTCCTCGAGGAGCGTGTCCGGAATGCCGCCGCAGTTGACCGAGACGAATGGCTGCTTGCGCCGCTCCCCGTTGTAATGCAACGCCTTGGCGATGAGCTCTTTTCCGGTGCCGCTGCCACCGGTGATCAGCACCGTGCTCCGTGCCGAGGCGACCTGCTCGATGAGGGCGAAGATGCGACGCATCTCGGGGCTCTGTCCGACGATGTTGTGCACTCCATAGGTGCTCTCGAGCTGGCGACGGAGGTAGACATTCTCCCGGCGCAGGTGACTGCGCTCGAGGGCCTTGGCGACCACGAGCTCGACTTCCTCCATGCGGAACGGCTTGACGACATAGTCGACGGCCCCCATCTTCATCGCCTTGATCGCAGTCTCCACTGAAGCGTAGCCGGTGATCATGACGACCGGGACCTCGGGACGAAGAGCCGTGATCTCCTTCAAGACCTCAAGACCGTCGACTCGCGGCAGGACCATGTCGAGGATGACGAGGTCGAAGCTTCCTTCGCGCACCGCGGCGACCGCCCGCTCGCCGGAGTCGGCGTTGGAGACGCTGTAGCTCGACTCCTGCAGCGACTGCCCCAGGACCTGCCGCACTCCCTCGTCATCGTCGACGACCAGGATCTTCTCCTTCACGACACCTCTCCTCAGAAATGAATCCGGGAGGAGGACAGCAAGTGGTGTGCCAACGGGTCGACGGCTGATTCCGCACTAGAGTGCCTGAGATTTCAGCGGGGAGGAGGATGTGTGGCACCCGGGTCGTCAGAAAGGTGACGTAAATCGTCAACGCGATGGAAAAAAACCGTCAATTGGCCGACTCGGGTGAAGCCGGGATGACTCAGTGGGACAAGCCGCGGCGACCCCGGGCGGGAGCGCCGACGACTCGGGTACGGCCCTGGAGGACGGATCCCGGACGGACCTCAAGGATCGGCGTCGACATCTCCCCTTCGAACGAGCTTCCGGGGAGCAAGGCCACGCGCGCTCCCGCCCGCATCGAGCCGCGGGCCTTCCCTTCGATGCGGATGACCGGCGCCTCGACGTCGGCGTCGACCCGTCCGGTCGGCGTCACGGTCAGACCGCCACCGATCCTGATCTCCCCCTCGACAGTGCCTTCCACGACCAGGGAGCCGTCCGTCGTCAGAGTGCCGCAGATCCGCGTCATCGGTCCGACCAGGCTCCGCCCGCTGCCAGGGACGAGCCGCGCCTCGCGCTCGGTGACGGGGGTGGCAGCGCTGGGGGGTGGCTCGGTCGAATCGATCCGCTT
>DASTNM010000036.1:0-11696 GCA_035762745.1 Candidatus Polarisedimenticolia bacterium | reverse complement strand
ACGGCGCGAAGCCCGGAAGATCGCTGGGGGCGACCATCTTTGGCCAGATCTTCTGGTAGGACTCGCTGCCGAGCGAGACCGGCTGCTGCTTGATCTGATCCTCGGTCTCCTTGGGCATCCGGTAACCGTTCAGGCGGAATGCCTGGCCGAACGGGTTCAGCTTGGGGAAGATCGTGTGGCAGGTCTGGCACGACGTTCCGTATTTCCGGGAGAAGACCGGCACCGCGCCGGCCGGAACGGTGCTGACGAGCAGGACCAGCCCCGTCATCACGGAGAAAAGGAACAGGCGGAGAGCACGCGACGCTGATGTCATGGGAATCCTCCCTGAATCATGCCGCCCAATCTGCGCCGTTGGGAGAAGGGTCACAATCCCCCGGACGCACCAATCGGCCTGGGGAGGACGCACCAGAGGAGTCGGGGACCGGAGCCCGCGTGGCGGCCGGCCGCGGCGGCCGGGAGGGGCTAGACGAGGTGCTTCTGGAAGGCGAAGGCGACCGCCTCCGCCTTCGAGTGGACCTCGAGCTTGTCGAGGATGTTCTGGATGTGGTTGCGCGAGGTGAGGGTGGAGATGTGCAGGCGCGAGGCGATCTCGGCGGTGGGGTGCCCGGCCGCGAGCATGCCGAGGACCTCCACCTCGCGCCCGGTCAACTTGCGGGCCCGGACGTCCGGCGACTCGCGGACGGAGGCCAGGGCCGAACGCGGCGCCGGTCCCTCGCCCTCGATCGGACGGGCGGCCGTCTCGACCGCCCGGGAGGGCTTCAGGATGTGCGCCAAAAGGAAGCCGTCGGGCGGGTCCAGGGCGAAATTCAGGATGCTCACGTCCACGCTCTGGGTGCTGCGGTCCTTGGAGCGGAGCCGCAGGTCGAAATGCCGCACCGTTTCGCCCCGCGCGGCGATCTGCGTCACCGGGCAGCTGTCCGAGCAATAGCGGTTGCCGTAGACGTCGCACCCCTCGAGCGCGCCGGCGCAGGCGGCGCCCACCATCTCCTCTTCCGTGTAGCCGAGCAGCCGCTCGGCGCTCCGGTTCCAGAAGACGATCCGGTTGTGACGGTCGGTGATGAAGACCGGATCGGGCGAGAGCGCCAGCGCCTCGAAGAGCGGGACCACCGCGCGCGGTACCCGCATCGGCGCGCTCATCGGCGCGCCTCAGGCCGACTCGTGTCTTCCATTGCCCCTCCAGCCGGCGAGGCGCCGCACCTCGTCCTCCCAGACTCGATGCTGGGCCTGCAGATCATGAATCGGCCGTCCGTTCCGCACCGTCGGATTCTTGAAGTAGAGGGAGAGCCAGTCCTGCGCCCCGCGAAGGCCGGCCCTCGACGCCAGGTCGGCCAGCAGGACCAGGTCCAGGGCCAGAGGGGCCGCGAGGATCGAATCGCGGCAGAGGAAGTTGATCTTGATCTGCATCGGATAGCCCAGCCAGCCGAAGATGTCGATGTTGTCCCAGGCTTCCTTGTTGTCCTTCCGCGGCGGATAGTAGTCGATGCGCACCCGGTGCACGAGATCACCGTAGAGCTCAGGGTAGAGATCGGGCTCGAGGATTCCCTTGAGCACCGAAAGCTTGCTCTCTTCCTTGGTCTTCAGGCACTCCGGGTCGTCGAGCACCTGGCCGTCCCGGTTCCCCAGGATGTTGGTGGAGTACCATCCCGCGAGACCGAGGGCGCGCGCCTTGAGTCCCGGCGCGAGGATCGTCTTGAGGAGGGTCTGGCCGGTCTTCAGATCGCGCCCCGCGACCGGAACCTTCATCTCCTCGGACATCTGGAGCAGCGCAGGGATGTCGACGGCGTGGCTCGGCGTGCAATTGATCACCGGGATGCGCCGCTTCAGGGCCGCGTAGGCATACAGCATCGAGGGGGTGATGCGCTCGTCGTCCTTGGCGAGCGCCCGCTCGAAGAGCCGCAGGTCGCCATGGATGTCGGCGATCGCGTGATAGACCTCGGTCGAAGCCGTGTTGATGAGAACCATCCGGTTGAGGCCCGCCGATTCGCGGAAGGACTGGATGTCCTTCTCGATCTCCGCGATGCTCGCCAGATGCCCCATGTGCGGGCGGCAGTGCGTCGCCTCGATCCTCCGCACGTAGCGCGGGTCGAAGATGCCGGGCCAGGGGCGGATCGCCTCGAGCTCCTCCCGCAGCGGGCGCAGGAGGTCGCTGTCGAGGACCTTCGCCTTCTCCGCGGCGGAGTAAACGCTGTCGGGAAGGATGTCCCAGACTCCAAAGACGAGATCCTGCAGCGAGGCGAGCGGGACGGCCTGGCCGAGCGGGACCGGATCGGGATGCGCCCGGGGACCGCTCACCCGGCCCATCTGCGTGAGCGATCCGACGGGCTTCCCCAGCCCCCGGCGCACTGCGAGGACGCCAGCGATCAAAGTTGTCGAGAGCGCTCCCCCTCCGACCGCGAGCACGCCGAGGCGCCCCGAGGCGGGAGTAGGACGGGCCGGTTCCAGATTCATGGTCTCCCCGATTGACCTCTTCCTCATTATCTTCGATCTCGGCACGATGCCGATGGACGGATTGCGGCACATACTCTAGAATCCCCCTCCGGCCCATGTGCCCGGGGGCGTCGGAGGAGCGACTGATCATGGAACTGGCGGTGCGGGGCGGCAAGCCCGTGGTTTCGAGGGGTCTGGCGGTTCGCTGGCCGGTGATCGGCGGGGCGGAGCGCCAGGCCGCGCTCGAGGTCCTGGACAGTGGTGTCCTGTGCGGCTCCAACGCGCCGCAGCTGAAGGCTCTCGAAGCCGAGTTCGCGCGCTTCGTCGGAGCCAGGTTCTGTCTCGCGACCAACAGCGGGACGGCGGCGCTCCACATGGCCGTCGCCGCCGCCGGCATCGGGGCGGGGGATGAAGTGATCACCTCCGCGTTCACCTACCCGGCCTCCGCCCTGGCGGTTCTCCAGCACAATGCGGTCCCGATCTTCGCCGACATCGATCCCGTCACGTTCAACATCGACCCGGCCCGCATCGAGGAGCGCATCTCCTCCAGGACGCGCGGCATCATGCCGGTCCACATCCACGGCCTGCCGTGCGACATGGATCGGATCAACGCCATCGCCCGCCGCCGCGGCCTGGTGGTCATCGAGGACGCCGCGCAGGCGCACGGCGCCACCTACCGCTCCCGCCAGGTCGGCACCCTGGGAGACATGGCCGCATTCTCGCTCAACGCCACCAAGAACCTGCCGTGCGGCGAGGGAGGGCTCTTCGTCACCGACAGCGACAAGTACGCCGCCGGCGCCTCGTCTCTGCGCATTCTGGGCCAGGACCGGGACGATGCGCCGTTCGATCCGATCCACCCGCTCGACTCCGAAGGGGACTCGGAGTTCGCCGGAATGGGCTGGATGTACCTGACGCAGGAGATCCCGGCCGCCATCGCGCGCGCGCAGCTGCGCCGGCTCGTGGAGTTCAACCAGAACGCGGCGGGCAACGCGGGAGTCCTGACCTCGAGGCTCTCGGCTCTTCCGGGCGTGACCCCTCCCCGCTGTCCGGACGATCGAACCCACGTCTACCACAAGTACCGCGTGCGGCTCGATCCCCGGGCCCTGGGCCTCTCCGTCCGGCCGGAGATCCTCCGCGACCGGGTTCTGGCGGCGCTCCGTGCCGAAGGGGTCGAGGTGCGCCTGTGGCTGGGCAAGCCGGTTCCCGAGATGGAGATCTTCCAGACGCGGACCGGATACGGCCACGGCTGCCCGTGGAGCTGTCACGGCGGCGAGGTCCGCTATGGCCTCGGGGAACACCCCATGACCACCGCGCTCATCGCGGATTCCCTGGTGCTCGGATCCCAGAGCTATCCCCTCTTCCCGCAGCCTCGGGCCTTGATGGAGCAGTACGCCGACGCCTTCGAGAAAGTCATCGAGCGCGTCGCCGATCTCCCGGACCCCGGGACGCGCTGAGAAGGCTCGAATTCCATGGCGGTGCGAATCGGGATCCTGGGGGCCGGCCAGATGGGGCGAACCCACGCCGAAGTCCTGGCCCGCGACGGCAGGGCGCGGATCGTCGGGGTGGCCGACGCCGACGCCGAGCGGGCGAAGCGGCTCGCCGCCGATCTGGGTGCCCGACCGCGGGCCGATCTCGAGGCGCTGCTCGCGGAGGGCATCGATCTCCTGATCGTGGCCACTCCGAACCGCTACCACGCGGAGGCCTCGATCCAGGCTCTGCAGCGCGGCGTCGGAGTGCTCTGCGAGAAGCCGATGGCCATCAGCCTTGGTGAGGCCCGGGCGGTCTGCGAGGCCGCCTCCCGCGCCGGCGCCTTCTACACCGTGGGGCACAACCGCCGCCATGCCCCGGTCTACAGGCGCGTCCGCGCCCTGCTGCGTGAAGGGTTCCGGCCGCTCCTGGCGAGCCTCAAGATGCACGAGGGGGACTATCGGACCCCGTCGTGGGTCGCGGATCGCGAGATCTCCGGCGGATTTCTTTACGAGAACCTGGTGCATTTTTTCGATCTCATGGAATGGCTGGTCGCGCCCATCGCCGAAATCTCGTGCCTCGCCCGCGGACCCCTGTACCCCGACCTCAACGACTTCGTGATCTCGGTTGCCTTCGAGGGAGGCGCCATCGGGGCGCTCACCGCCACGGGACACGCCTCGTGGCTCCATCCCGCCGAGAGGACCGAGCTGGTCGGCGATCACGCCTCGATCGTCGTCGAGGGGCTCGATCGGGTGCTGCACTCCCCGGGTGACGGCGTCGCGATTCGAATCGACGACGTCTCGCGGCTTCCCCGTGAGGAGCGCTGGGGATACCGCGAGCAGGACGCCGAGCTGATCGAATCGTATCTCGCCGGCCGACCGGCCTGCTTCCCGGCTGCACGCGCTCTCCGGACGCTTGAAATCGCCGAGGCCTGCGCGGCGGCCGCCCGGGACGGCCGTGCCGTGAGGCTCGGTCCCCCGCCGCCCGACTGAGCGTCTCCTCTCCATCCCGCTAGGCCGGCACGCCTGTCGGGACGCTGGCCTCCGCCCCGAACAGCGCCTTGCGAAGATCGACGATCGATCGCAACTTGCGTCCGGTGCGCAGCGTGCCCCGCGGGTTCACGACGATCTTCATCTCGCACAAACCCATCGAGAGATTGCGCGCCAGGTCCGGAAACTTCTCGAGAAGCGACCCCTGGACCGACTGCTCCACCGAGGACCGCGACGCCCCTTCCAGCAGCTCCACCCGCACCTCGATGCCGTCGCGCAGACCGGGCCGCGTGACGATCACCTGCCAATCGTGACCGATGCCGGCCACCCCTTCGAAGATCTTCTCGAAGATCCACGGACTGATGTTGCCGAGGCCGCAGTTGACCATCTCGTCGCACCGTCCGCGGATCTTGGAGATGCGCCTCAGCGCCTTGAGGTCGCAGTCGCACGAGCCCTCCATGAAGCGGGTCACGTCGGAGGTCCGGTAGCGCAGAAGCGGCATGACCCTGCGGGAGAGCGTGGTGAAGACGAGCTCCCCGTTCCCCTGCTCGTCGGGCTCGGGGATCTCGAACCAGAACTTCAGCTCCTGCAGGTGATAGCCGTTCGTCCGCAGGCACTCGGTTCCGGCGCTGCCGCACGACTCCGTCTGGCCATACGTCAGATAGAGACGGGTCTTCCAGATCTCCTCAACGTACCGGCGCGACTTTTCGGACATGTTCTCTCCGCCGACCAGCATCAGCTTGACCGGCCAGGCGCCCTGCTTCTCGGCGATCTCGGTGAGACTGACGATCCAGGAAGGCTCCACGACCATCACGTTGAAGCGATAATCGGCCGCCCGCTCGTAAAACTCCGCCGGCGGGATCTTGCCGGCCTCGATGAGGAGGCAGCCGAGGCTCTGCGCCGCCGCGCGCAACGCCGGACCGGCATTCCAGAAGGAGAGATCGAGGGCCGAGACCATGCGATCCTGAAGCCGCACGCCGAGGGACCAGAGCCCCGCCGCCCCGTCCCGGCCCATGTCGCGCATCTCCTCGAGCGAGAAATAGATCTTCTTGGTCTTCGGCGACAGGGTGCCCGTCGTCTCGAAGCCGGCCTGCGGGCGATCGCAGAGGAAGTCCTCGATGGGGTTGGTGAGGAGGTCCCTGGAGGTGGTGAAGAGGTCGCCGAGGTCCGCGGGGCAGCGCACCATCGCAGGGTCGATGTGGAGCTCCGCGAAACGCCGGCGGTAGAACGACGACCGGCTCGCCACCCAGCGAACCGTCGTGCGAAAATCGTTCTTCTGAGTGCTGCGGATGTAGCCGTCGGGCATGCGCCGGGCGAACCACAGCCGTCGCGTCGGCGAGTTGCCGAGGATCACCCGGTCGAGCAGGTTGCTGAGGGCGTTTCTCATCGTCGGGGCATCGCTTCGTCGTCGGAGTCCCCCAGGCCGACGCGCGTCACGGGCGCCGGCGGGACCCTGGGTCGGCCGCCCTCCATCGTCCGGGGCGTCTCCGGCGCCGCCTCGGCCCCGAGCCAGGCGCGCATCCGCTGCGCTTCGGACGGGCCGATCCCCTGCCGGCCCGCCTCGTACCAGGCGCGGGCCGATCGCGAGTCACCCCACAGACCCAGGTGAATTCCCGCCCGGGGCCTGAGCACCACGAGGCGGTCTCCCAGGAGCCGCTGCCAGCGCCCCAGCTCGCTGCCGCGCGCCCGGCGCCGCGAGCCGGTCAGGTCGACGACGATCACATGGGTGGCCGAGATGGGCGCCGCGACCGCATGAATCACCGGCGAAGGGGCGGAGAGCGCCCCGTCCACCAGCCTTCGCTCCAGCCCGTCCACCTCCTTGCGGAGCGGGGGGAAGAGAACCGGAAGGCGGCAGCTGGCGCGCACCGCCTCGGAGAGGGTGAAGCCGCGCTCCTGGCCGGTGACGGCGAAGATCCGTTCGCCCCGTCTCTGGTCGTAGCTCAGGAACCCGACCTTCTGCACGCCGTGATGCAGCCGGCGAAAGTCGCTCCGGTCGAGCAGCTCGAGACGCCTCAGGACGGGCCGCTCCCAGCGCTCCAGGAATCGCCCCCCCCGGCTCCCCAGGCGCATCGACAGGGCATGCGAGAGCACTCCGAGGGCGTCGGTCCGGAAGGCGTACTCGAGCAGGTCCTCGACCGGCATGCCGACGGCCGCGTGGTAAGCGGTGATGAGGCTCCCGACGCTGCACCCGACCATGGCGTGCACCGGGACGCGCAGCTCTTTCAATCGGGAGAGAACGCCGATGTGCGCCGGGCCGCGGAAACCGCCCGAGCCCAGGACCAGGGCGATGCGGGTGGAATCTTCCGTATGGGCATGCTTGGTCATGCGGTGGGCTTGGTCATCGCGGATTCTTGCTCCTCCCCGGTCTCGAGGGCCCCAAGAGCATACACTTTGAGGGACGTTCAGGCCAACGGTCCGGGCCGGGCGCTCCGGAGATTCCTCACAGGGTCGGCGAATCGTTCCCCAGGAGCGCCTTCCGCACCATCCGCAGCGGCGGCCATCCCATCGCCAGGACGCGGTCGTGGAACTCCTCGAGGGTGAACCCGGGGCCGCGCAGCGCGCGGTAGTCGTCGCGCAGCTTGAGAATCTGCAGCTTGCCGAGGGTGTAGACGAGATAGGTCGGATCGGAGGTGCCGCGCCTGGTCTCGCGCTCGGCGTTGATGTGGGTCTGGTACCCCTCCTTGACGAAGAAGTCGATCCCCTGCTCGTAGGTCATCGAGCCGGTGTGCATCTCGATGCCGACGATGTAGCGGGCGTCGCGCAGGAGCGCGTCCAGCAGCTGGCCGAGGCGGAGCTTCGGATCGCCGTCGCCGTACCCCTCGTCGAGCATCATCTGCTCGCAGTAGTGGGCCCACCCTTCCCCGTTCGTCCCCGAGCCGAGCAGCTTGCGCACCTTCGAGTCGACGCGCTGCAGCCAGAGGAACTGCATGTAGTGGCCGGGGTAGGCCTCGTGGATGGCGGTGCTGATGATGGTGCCGCGGTTGAAGCCGGCCATGTGCTCCTCGACCTGCCCGGGGGTCCAGGACGGGTCGGGGAGCGTGACGTTGAAGAAGGCCTCCTTGGCGACCGCCTCGTACGGTCCCGGCGTCTCCATCGACGCCGAGGTCAGCGCGCGCGCGAAGGGGGGCGTCTCCTCGAGGATCGGCGGATCGGGGGACGGAAGCGTGATGATCCGGTGCTGCACGATGAAATCGCGCAGCCCCCCCAGCGTGTCGCGGAAGGCCTGCAGAAGCTTGTCCGGCGCCGGGTGGTCCTTCTCGAGGTCGGCGAGGATCTCCCGCGGCGCGCGCTTCGGGTCGATCCGGGCGGCGGTCTCCTTGACCCGCTCCTGATTGCGCCGCAGATCCTCGTAGCCGATCTTGAGGAGCCGGTCGAGCGGGATGTCGACCATCTCTTCGTACAGAAGCTTCTTCGCGTAGGTCTCGCGCCCCAGCCGGAAGTCACCGCTCGAGCGCGGCAGGAGGTCGTCGCGGAGGAAGGTCTGGTAGCTTCCGAGCGCGGCGAGGACGCCCTTGTTGCTGGCGGCGAACTCCTCCAGGAGCGCCTTGTCCTTGACCGCTTCGAAGGCGGCCGGCACGTCGTCCTTGAAGAAACCGAGGATGCCCGGGATCTGCTCGAGCGCGACCTCGGTGTAGAGACGCGGCGGGTCTTTCAGGTTGGCACGCGCCGCCTCGAACACCTTCGGCACCAGCCGCTCGCGCGCGATGACGGCCCGCAGCCGCTCCTCGGGCGGCGCGAACTTCCGGCTCATCAGCAGAAAGACGCTGCTCGAGATGCCGCTCGAGTAGCGATCGGGATCCTTCTCCCACATCCGGACCGTCTCGAGGTCGAGGAGCGCCGCCCGGATCTGCGCCATCACGAGATCGCGGTCGGAGGCGCTCGTGGGCGAGAGGCGCTTCGGGTCGAGTGACTCGAACTTCGTCAGGAACGACTTCAGGGCGGCGACCTGCGCCGCGACCGAGGCGCGCGAGTAGTCCTCGAGCTGCCGGTCGTACTTGTGGAATCCGGCCTCGGTCCCGGCGGTCGGATGGAACCGGAAGTAGGCCTCGTCGAAGAACCGGTCGACGAGCCGATCGTAATCGGCCTGCCCGGAAGCCGCGGCCCCTCCCGGAGGCGCGGCCGGCTTCGCCGCCATCACGGGCAGGACCAGGACGAAGACCAGGGCGATCGCGCACAGGGCGCGCCGCGCCGTCGACGCGACATCTCTCATGCTCCCTCCGGAGGAGCCGGCCGCCACCGGGCGGGCGGGGGGGCGCAAGGATACGCCGTTTTCGGATTTCGGAGTAGACGCGGCACCGGTCCCGCGCCCGGGCGATCCCCGCGCTGTTCGGGAGCTACCTGCGCCCCGAGGGGCCCCGGGACGCGTCGGCCGGGCGGGCCAGGAGGCCGCTGGTCGAGACGAGGATCTCGTAGGCGGCGGGCCCGCGCGCGGCGACGAAGGTCGCCGAGCCGTACTCCGCGTCGACCAGCGCCGAGAGGCGGCGGAAGCGGCGCGCCACGTCGAACAGGTCGATCGGCTTCGGTGGGGCGAGGGAGAAGACGGTGCGGGGTCGGCCGCGCTCGTCGGCCAGCCCGTCGTAACGCCCCGCCACCCGGTCGAGCGCGTAGGCCGTGTGCAGACCGATGAGGTTCACCCAGGGCCGCCACTTCAGGATGTGCGCATCGACGTAGATCGAGTCGCCGGAGATCTCGAAGAGCTCCTCCCGGCCGTCGGGGTAGGTCACGCTGGCGCGGAAGCGCTGCGTCCCCATCGGGTAGGTCCGGACCGTCGCGGCGATCTCCTCATGGGTGAGGGCCCGGTAGCCGCGGATCGAGACGCCGATGGTGACCAGGAGCGCGGCGAGCGTCACGAAGAGGAGGCCCCCCATCCCGGTGACCACCGTCCCCTGCCAGCGTCGCCGGCTCGCGGCGTTCCGGGCCAGCAGCAGAAACACCACACCCAGGAGGGCGCAGGCGGAAGCGAACGAGGCCAGCAGCACGACGGGCGTCATGGGGGGTGAATGTAGGGCCGTGCCCGAGGCAAGTCAAAAGGGGCCCGGGTATGAATCGCGTCGGGGCTCGACCGCCCCGCCGCCGGCCTCGATCCGCTTCCGGATCCGGATGCCGAACCGGCCGATCCCCCGGTGGAAGATGGCCCGCTCCTCGGGGCCGAGCATCTCCGGCAGGACCACGCCGGTCCGGCGGATCTGCCCGCGCAGCAGCATCAGGGAGAAGGTCGCCGCCGGCACCGAGGTCACGAGCGACACGTCGCTGGTCCCCCGGACGATCGTGCTGGCGGTCCGGAGATCGGGGGATTCGGACCAGAGGACGACGCGGGTGTCGCGTCCGTTCTTCCTGCCGGTCACCTCGCAGACCACCATCGACTGACTGTTCAGTCGGCCGCTCCCGACCAGATCCAGGAGCCGCTGAGGCGACACCGTCCTGGGGAGCGTCCTTAGAAGAACGTCGCGGGGGCTGACGCGTGCGCCGCCGATCTCGACGGGAGTCTCGTCCAGGAGGCCGAGCCCCCGGACCAGGAGCCGCCAGGAGTCGATGTCGGGGTCGCCGATCTTGTAGTCGCAGTAGCCGACCGGCTTGCCGACGAAGAGCGGCAGGGTGACCGGCTCCTCGTGCGCGTGCAGGTAGACCTTGCCGCGGCGGTCGATCGGCGGGGGGAAGTCGTAGAGCTCCTCGCCGCTGAAGATCGGCACCCGCTTCGCCCGGCCGTCCTCCCAGATCGTCGGCTCGGTCGCGCAATCGAGCAGGAAGACCGGCAGCGACCACAGCGCCACGAACTCGTCGCTGACCACGACCGAGTAGTCGCGGATCCGGATCGCCTCGACCTCGTCGAGATCGTCGACCCCCTCCCGCGCCATGACGTTCGTCAGGCCGGGGGCGCTCCCGCCGTTGACCAGGGCCGTCTTCCCCGAGGCCTGCCACTCCTCGGCGTGCTCGAGCTGCTCGATCGGCTGCCCCTGCCTCTCGTAGAAGAAGGTCGAGGAGAGATCGAGATAGTTGGTGCCGGAGCGGAGGGCCGCCAGCATCACCCGGGGGATGAACTCGGGGAGCGCGGTGTTGACGACGAGGTCGAAGCGTCCCGACCGCAGGAAGGCCGTCGTCCCCTCGAGGTCGGCGGCGTCGACGCGGCCGACCTCGATCCTGTCGCTGTCGAGATTGGCCGCCGTCTCCCGCGCCCTCTCCGGGTCGAGGTCGGCGAGGACGATCGCGCCGATCTCCTCCGCCTTCGACAGCACGCCGGCGACGACGTTCCCCTGCGCCCCGGCGCCGAGGACGAGGACTCTCCTGGAAAGGGTCTGCGGCATGGAAAGGTGGCGCCCACGGGCGGCGCGGGCCGGAGGACCCCCGTCCGCCGCCCGTGGGCGCTCCGGGTCAGCCTCCGACGGCGAAGACGACCTCTTTCCCCTTGAACAGCTCCGGATCGAGGATCGTGACCTTCGCGACGCCGGACGACTTGGAGGTCTCGATGGAGAAGTCGCGGCCCTCCTGGTAGATCGCCGGGAGCACCTTCACCTTGTCGATGTGCTCCAGGCCGAACGCGTCGGGCGCGAAGGTGATCGTGGTGCTCTCCCGCAGGTCGAGCGCCGTGTCGAAGCGGACCGGCTTGACGTCCTGCAGCCGCTTGAGGACCGAGGTCAGCACTCCCTGCGACTTGAGGTCACGCACGTTGGCGGCGTGGTAGAAGAGGCTGTTCTGCCGGAACGCGGCCTCACGGGAGAGGGTTTCGACGTTCGTCTCGAGATCGGCCTTGTTCCGTCGCAGCCCGGCGATGTCGGTCTCGAGGCCCTCCTTGACCTGCTCCAGGTTGCGGACGGC
>DASTNM010000035.1:0-15201 GCA_035762745.1 Candidatus Polarisedimenticolia bacterium | reverse complement strand
CCCTGGGACCAGCCGATGGCGCAGGAGTTTCCCCTGCTGACGAAGCTCGGCATGACGCCGATCGACGCCATCAGGTCCGCCACGTCGCGCGCCGCCGAGATGTTGAACAGCAAGGGCGATCTGGGCGTGGTCGCCGCCGGCGCCTACGCGGATCTCATCGCCGTCGCCGGCGATCCGCTCAAGGAGATCAAAGAGCTGGGGAAGGTCCGCTTCGTGATGAAGAACGGCGAAATCTTCAAGAACGAGCTGTCGAGATAAGGAAAGAGCGGATGAGCGAGCGCCGCTTCACGCGATGGCCTCCAGAGTCCCTATCTGGCCTCAGACCGTCGCCGCGGGAATTTGCCTTCCCAGGGAAGGCGTCCTAGAGTGGATGCCACGGAAAAACCTCAAGGGAGGCTGCCATGAGAAGAGCGACAGTCGTGGTTGTGGCATTGCTGTGCGTCACCGGCCTCGCGTCCGCCGAGCGCGATCGTTCGGAGAAGCCCGGCGCGGTCCCGCCCGCTCCGAGGATCCTCGCGTTCGATGCCATGTATGGCGTGGATGGTCCCTTCGTGGGACCGGCGAACCCGATCCGCGGGATCGTGGGCGACGAGCAGCCCTGGGTGGTCGCCGACCACGTCAGGGGGAGGCTCGACGCGCGGGGACATCTCAAGATCCAGGTGCGCGGCCTGGTCTTCGCCGACGAGCCGTCCGTGCCGCCTGAATTGCGGGGGAAGAATGACGAGGAGGCCTTCCGCGGCGCGGTGAGCTGCCTGACGGAGAGCGGCCCGGAGGTGAGCACTGCGAACGTCTTCACTCAAGGATTTCCGGCCAGCACGACGGGGGACTCGGACATCGACGCCAGCGTGGTGCTGCCAAACCCCTGCGTCGCGCCGATCGTCTTCGTTCTCGCCGGCTCGGAGGACAAGTGGTTCGCCGTGACGGGATTCGAATCGCCTGAAGAATAGAGGCGGGCCGGGCCATCCCGTAACGATCAGCGGAAGACCTGCTGGAACAGGTCCAGCATCGCCGCCCAGGACTTCCTGTCGGCTTCCGCGTCGTACGCCAGAGCGTCCATTCCGGCCTTGCCGGCCTGGGGGTTGGTGAAGCTGTGCCTGGCCCCCGGGTAGACGACCACCTCGAACCGGGCGTCCGCGGCCGTCATCTCGTTACGGAAGGCCTCCACCTGCTCGGGAGGGATCATCGGATCGTCGGCGCCGGTGAGGACCAGCAGCCGGGCCTTGACCGTCCCTTTCTCCGCCGGAGTCTTGGTGGCGAGCAGCCCGTGGAAGGTCACGACGGCATCCAGGTCGGCGCCTGAGCGCGCCATGCCGAGGACGACCGCGCCGCCGAAACAGTAACCGATCGCGGCGATCTTCTCCGGGTCGACGTGGGGATCCCGCTTGAGTCGATCGAGCGCGGCGTTGAATCTGGCGCTCACGACCGCGGGGTCCTTGGTCGCCTCGGTCATGAAGGCCTCGGCATCCTTCGGATGCGTCGCCACCTTTCCCTTGCCGTACATGTCGAGGGCGAACCCGACGTAACCGGCCTCGGCGAGCCGCCTGGCCTGGGTCCGGGCGTGCTCGTTGTGACCCCACCATTCGTGAACCACGAGCACGCCCGGGCGCTTCCCCTTCACGGCGTCGTCCCAGGCAAAGAATCCCTGCAGGAGAGTCCCGCCCTGCTTGTACTCGACCTCCTTCGTCCTGACCGCGGCCGCTGCGGCCGACGTCAACGCGAGCCACACCGCAGCCGCTACAAACGCCCGTCCCGTGCGCATGAGTCGTCCTCCCCGTGACGCTCCTGTTTACAGCACCGCGCCCTTGAAGGCAAGGGGCGGCTCCATCAATCGGCATCGAAGTGTGCGTCTCGAGTAGCACCCCTGGCCATCTCTCTGGTTGATCACGAAGCGGTTGGTTGGGTTCCCCGATGCAGGGCCGGGCGACGACGTCTCGATCCGCCGGGGCTGTGGTGCATTACACTCCTCCGGTGTCCGAATCTCGAACCGCTCCACATTCTTCGGCTGACGGAGCGACGGCCCCCCACGCTCCGGAGCGCGGCTGGTCCTGGCGGCTCCTCGGCCCCTTCCACGTCACCGGCGTCTTCTGGTACCGGCTGCACCGCTGGGGCGTCCGGGTGGTCCCGTCGCCGCTCTTCGGCGTCGGCATGGCGATCTTCACGGCGTTCTTCTTCGTCTTCCTCCGTCGAATAGGCGCCGCCATCGCCTCGAACCTCGAGCCGGTTCTCGGGCCCTGCGGGTGGTGGGAGCGCCAGCGCCGCATCTGGCGGACGATCTGGTCGTTTGCCTGGTGCCTGAGCGAGCGCTACGAGCGGTTGACCACGGACCGGCCGTTCCGCGTCGAGACGGAGGCGGTCGAGATCTGGAACGAGGTCGCGCGACCGGGCCGGGGCTTCGTGCTCGTCACGGCGCACCTGGGGAACTACGAGGTCGGCTCGATGCTGCCGGCGCAGCGGGAGGGCCGCCGCGTGCATCTCGTCCGCGAGCCCGAGCCCGACCCCGAGGCGCAGGCCTTCCTCCAGGATCTCCTGGCCCGGTTCAAAGAGAGCCGGTACACGATGTATTTCCAGGGCGACGACCCGCTGCAAGGCATCGTGCTGCTCGAGGCGCTCCGACGAGGAGAGATCGTCGCGGTACAGGGGGACCGTCCGCGGGCCGGCGCGCGGTCGATCGACGCGACGCTGTTCGGAAGGCCGTTCCCCCTGCCTCCAGGCCCGGCCGCCCTCGCCCGGACCGCCGACGTGCCGCTTCTGCCCGTCTTCGTCTTCCGTGAGGGGCGCCGGCGCTACCGGGTCGTCTTCCGACCCCCCATCCTCGTGCCGCGGACCGAGGATCGCGCCGGGGATCTCGCGATGACCATGCGGTGCGTAGCGACCGAAATCGAGTGGGCCATCCGCCGATCGCCGCACCAGTGGTTCTGCTTCAGGCGTCTGTGGCCGTGAGCCAGGTGCTCACTGTTCCCGACGCGACGACCTCCCCGCCGTCCGCGACCTCGAAGGTGTAGGTGCAGAGCGGCGGGGCGTTTCCCGAGACACGGACCGTGGCGAGAAACGTCCGGCCGGCGGGCACCCGGGGGCGCGCGAACCGCACGTCGCGCGCGCCCACCAGGTAGCCGAGCCGGGCCCCCGCCGTCCGCGTCTCGCGGAGACGCGACAGCGCCTCGAACAGGGCCGCCGACTGCGCCGCCATCTCAAGCGCGACGAGAGCCGGGGCGGAGCCTTTCTCGGCGAGGGCGCTCCGCTCGGGGAGGCGCACCGCGCAGACCGCGCCGCCATCCGTCTCCGCCTCGATCCCTTCGACGAGGCGCATGGGGGGCCGGTGCGGCAGTAGGTCGTCGAGATTCAGAGGAGTGGGAGTCCGACGGTCCTCGCGGGCGGGCGCCGAGGGGGCCGCTCCCGGCGAAGGCTCGCCGAGCACCACGACCCCGTCGGCTACGACCTCGGCGGCGCGGCGCGCCTCGAACCGGACGCGGCCTTCGGGGCCGAGCCTCTTCACCTCGAGGTCCAGATCCTCACCGGGCGCGACGAGCCGTCGCAGACGCAGAACCGCGATCTCGCGCAAAGACGGCGAGGCGCCGGCGGCGGCCAGCGCCCGCAGCGCCAGGTCGAGGAGTCCGACGCCGGGAAGGATCGGGCGCCCCGGGAAGTGCCCCTCGTAGAGCGGTCCGGACGACGGAACGGCGAGACGGAGCCGCGCGGGTCCGGGCGGGGTCGGCCTCAATCGCGCAGGTAGTGGCAGGTATAGCCGCCGGGGTGCTTCTGGAGGTAGTCCTGGTGGTACTCCTCCGCGGGCCAGAACTCGCCGGCCGGCACGATCTCGGTGACGATCGGCCGCTTCCATTTGCCCGAGGCCTCGACCCGCGCCTTGACCGCCTCGGCGGTCCGGCGCTGCGCCTCGTCGGCGTAGAAGATCGCCGAGCGATACTGCGTGCCGACATCGTTCCCCTGCCGGTTCGGCGTCGTCGGGTCGTGCATGCGGAAGAAATAGCCGAGCAGCTCCTCGTACGAGATCCGCTTCGGATCGAAGACGACGCGCACCGATTCGGCGTGACCGGTGCGGCCGGTCGTCACCTGCTCGTAGGTGGCGTTCGGCGTCGTGCCTCCGGTGTAGCCGACCTCGACCTCCGTGACGCCGGGGATCTCGCGCAGGATCTCCTCCATCCCCCAGAAGCAGCCGCCGGCGAGCATGGCTATCTGACGACTGGCGGCCTCCCGGCCCTTCCCGCCGTCGGGGTGTGCCTCCGCGCCGCCGCCCTTTCCGAACAGCGGGAGGTAGTCCCCGTACCCCTCCTCGGCGAGCCTCCCGGCCGGCACGAAGCGCAGCGCGGCCGAGTTCATGCAGTAGCGCTGGCCGGTCGGCGCCGGCCCATCGGGAAAGACGTGGCCCAGGTGCGAGTCGGCGTGCTTCGAGCGCACCTCGGTGCGCGACGCCCACAACGAGCGATCGGTGCGGGTCGCCAGGTTGCCCGGCTCGAGCGGCCGCGTGAAGCTCGGCCAGCCGGTGCCTGAGTCGTACTTGTCGAGCGACGAGAACAGCGGCTCGCCGGAGACGACGTCGACATAGATCCCGGGCTCGTGGTTGTCCCAGTACTCGTTCTTGAACGGCGGCTCGGTCCCTTCACGCTGGGTGACCCGGTACTGCGTCGGCGTCAGCCGCTTCTTGATCTCCTCGTCGGACGGCTTGGCGTACGTTCCCATGCTTCCTCCATCCCAATGCGGCGCCTGGGCCGAAGCGAGGCTCGCCGCCGCCTGTCCATTCGACCTCCCGTTCGACGTCCCGCCGCGCGCCCCGCCGGCGCAGGCCGTCAGCGCCAGGACGACCGTCAGGTGCAGGACCACTTTCGTCATCATCGACTCCCAGCCTCTCATTGTGACGCAATCTTCAGATGCAGACCAGGGGTCCGGGATTCGGGCCTTTTGAGGATCGTGAGGCAGGCCCCGGCATCGCGACATCGAGACGATGTACGATGCGGCCGGCGGCAGGGCGGTGCGCGAATCCGGAGGCGATCATGGAGGACAGGACGAGAGATCGCGACCTGGGGATGAACCGGTCGATCAGCCGTCGTGATTTCCTGAACGGAGTGGCCATCGGCGGCGCCGGAGCCCTGGCCGGCGGATGGCTGTCGGCGCGTGGGTGGGCGGTCGAGGCGTCGGAGATCGCCGCGCAGGACAGGCCCGGGTACTACCCGCCGGCGCTCACCGGCATGCGCGGGAGCACCGACGGGTCGTACGAGGCGGCGCACGCCTTGCGCGATGGCGACTTCTGGAAGAAGGCCGGGCCGCCGGTCGATACGAAGGAGGCCTACGATCTGGTGGTCGTCGGCGGCGGGATCAGCGGTCTCGCGGCGGCCTACTTCTATCGCCGGCAGAATCCCGCCGGCCGGGTCCTGATTCTCGACAATCACGACGACTTCGGCGGTCACGCCCGGCGCAACGAGTTCCGTTCCGGAGGCCGCCTCCTGCTCGCCAACGGGGGCACCTATGCGATCGAGTCGCCGACACCGTACAGCGCCGTGTCCCGCGGCCTGATGACCGACCTGGGCATCGATCCTCCGGCGCTGGCGGCGGAGTGTGAGGCGCGGAGCGTCTACAAGGGGATGAAGTGGGCCTACTTCTTCGACCGGCAGACCTTCGGCGTCGACCGCCTGGTCACGGGAGCGCCCGGCGGCTGGTTCGGCAAGGAAGGGGACGAGGACTGGCAGGGGTTCCTCGCGAAGACTCCTCTCTCGCCGGAGGTGCGGCGCGACATCGCCCGCCTCCAGGAGACAGGGGGTGACCCGATGCCTGGCCTGTCGTCGGACGAGAAGAAGGACAGGCTGTCGCGAACGAGCTACAAGGACTTTCTCGTGAAGGTCCTCAAGGTCGATCCGGGCGTCATCCCCTTCTACCAGACGGCGACGCACAGCCTCTACGGTGTCGGCATCGACGCGGTCCCGGCGATCGATTGCTGGGGGCTCGACTACCCGGGGTTCAAGGGGCTGAATCTCGCGCCGGGTCCGTACTCCCGCATGGGGTATACGGCGAAGGGGTACGCCACTCCCGCGGAGCCGTACCACTTCCACTTTCCGGATGGCAACGCCTCGATCGCCCGGCTGCTGGTCCGCGCGCTCATCCCTGGGGCGATGCCGGGGAGGACCGCGAAAGACGTCGTCACGTCGAAGGTCCGTTACGCGGGCCTCGACCGGGCCGATTCGCCCGTGCGGCTGCGGCTGAACAGCACCGCCGTGCGCGTGCGACACGTGGGCGACCGGGCCTCGTCGCGCGAGGTGGAGGTCGCCTACGCCCGCGCCGGGAAGGTCGACACCGTCCGCGGTCGAGGCGTGGTCATGGCCTGCTGGAACATGGTGATCCCGTATCTCTGCCCGGAGCTGCCGGACGGGCAGAAGGAGGCGCTCCGGTACGGCACGAAGGTGCCGCTCGTCTATACCGTCGTGGCCCTCAGGAACTGGAAGGCGTTCCAGAGGCTGGGGGTCCGGGGGATTTTCTGCCCCGGGATGTATCACGCCGACATGTATCTCGATCACGCCGTGAACATCGGTGACTACAGATCCCCGGCGGCCCCGGAGGAGCCGATACTCCTCCGTCTGACACGAACGCCCTGTCAGCCGGGGCTGCCCGAGAGGGACCAGCATCGGGCGGGCTGGGTCGATCTGCTGTCGACGCCGTTCGAGACCTTCGAGCGGAGTCTGCGCGATCAGCTCGCCCGTGTCCTCGGGCCCGGCGGATTCGATCCGGCGCGGGACATCAGCGCCATCACGGTCAATCGCTGGCCGCACGGGTACGCCTACGAATACAATCCGCTGTTCGATCCCGATTGGCCGGAAGGGGAGCGGCCGTGCGATGTCGGGCGAAAGCCGTTCGGCCGGATCACGATCGCCAATTCGGACGCCGCGGCCGCCGCGTACACCGACCAGGCGATCGACCAGGCCTATCGCGCGGTGCGCGAGCTCACGACGTAGACGGGTCTCAGTGGATGTCCGGGCGCCAGATGGTCGTGATTGAAGGCACCTCGTTGGCATGGCCCAGGTATTCGGAGATCCCGAAGCCTTCCTCGAGAGTGCGCAGCACGCTGTAGTGAAAAGTGGTCGCGTCGTAGGAGCCCGGGACGACGAGGGGGCTCACGATCGCGCATGCGGTATGCCCTCCCTGCCCCAGCCCTTGCTTGGCGGCCATGCCGCCGGCCCTCTCGTCCTCGTCGTAGAGGATGATGATCACGCCGTCCGACCCGAACAACGGCGAGGCCTCGATCAAGGGGACCTCGCTCTTCAGGAATTCGTCGAACTGCGTGTAACGGTTGTTGATCGGTTTGCAGTTCCCTTCGCCATCCTCGCACCCGTTCGGCAGGATCAGGTTGAAGTTCCCGATCTTCTCGCTGCCGGCTGCGAGCGCGTTGTTGAAGATGCCCATGGGGTCGGTCCGGTCCCCGGCCGGGATGTCCCTGTCGAGGCACTCCTGCGACACATCGGTCGCGGACCAGACGCCATAAGCCCCCTCGATGTTGTCGAACAGGATGGCCGGGTTGCCCGTCGTGTAGAAGCCGGTCAGAGGGCAGGCCTTGTCCGATTCACAGGTCCCGCCCGATCCGGTGTCGCAGCGGGCGATGCCGGCCTCGAGCCAGGTCGTCCACGACAGGCGGGGGTGGGCGACATCCATCTGGTGGAACAGGTTGTCGACGTCCTGGTGGCAGGCGATGCCGTAATCGTCCTGCTCGCACCCGGTGAACTGCCCCGAAACCAGGGCGACATAGTTCGCCTGGGACCAGTGCGTCGCGCCGTAGTACTCCGTGAACCAGGCGGACCGCGGCCTGAGCGTCTCCATGAGGTAGGGGGCGTTCACCGAGGTCAGATGGTCGTACGTCGTGTTCTCGCCGACGATCATGAAGACGTGGCCTAACCTCGGCACCCCCGTCGAGGAAGGAGACGACGCCGAGCCCTGCGAGGCTGCGCCGGACGACTGGGCGTAGGCCGTGCCGCAGGCGGCCGAAAGGAAGCACGACGCGATCGCAGTGAGCAGGACGGTGCGGGAATGCCCGATCGATATCATCAAAACACCTCCTTATGTCCCAAAAGCGAACGGAGCAGTTTGTGGCCGGAATGTACCGCGGGCCCTCCCGCCGCGCAAGCAGAATGGTCAGATGGCGGCAGGGGTCAGATCGGCGAGGGCCTCGGACGAGTCGCGTCCCGAGGAGGGGGCGAGGGCGCGGGAGCGCGCCACCAGCATGTAGATCGACGGGACGACGAACAAGGTGAAGGCGGTCCCGATGATCATGCCGGTGACCAGCATGATGCCGATGCTGTTGCGCGCCCCGGCCCCGGGGCCGGTGGCGATGACCAGCGGGAAGTGGCCGACGACGGTGGCCGCGGTCGTCATCAGGACCGGACGCAGGCGCGTGCCCGCGGCCTCGGTGATCGCCCGCAGCCGGTCCCGCCCTTCCTCCTGAAGCCGGTTCGCGAACTCGACGATCAGGATGCCGTTCTTCGAGATGAGGCCGACCAGGGTGATCAGGCCGACCTGGCTGTAGATGTTCAGCGTCGTCAGTCCTAGAAACGAGAAGAGCAGGGCGCCCGACAGGGCGAGGGGGACCGAGCCGGCCAGGATGATGAACGGATCGCGGAAGCTCTCGAACTGGGCCGCCAGGACGAGGTAGATCAGCACCGCCGACAAAAAGAAGATGCCGAGGAACCGGCTCCCCTCGGTGCGGAGCTGGCGCGACTCACCGGCGTAGTCGAGGGTGTAGCCCTGCGGCAGGACGCGCCCGGCCTCCTTTTCGAGGAAGGTGAGCGCCTGATCGAGCGCGACGCCGGGCGGTATGACGCCCTGGACGCGCACGGCGTTGAGCTGCTGGAACCGCTTGAGCTCCCTCGGCTCGGTGCTGGTCTTGAGCGTGGCGAAGGTCGACAGCGGCACGAGCCGGCCGCGGGGCCCCGTGACGTAGATGTCCCCGAGCTGCTCGGGTGTGAGGCGCTCGGAGCGTTTCAATTGAGGGATGACCTTGTACGATCGGCCCTGGATGCTGAAACGGTTGACGTAGTTGCCTCCGAGCAGGGTCGAGAGATCGGCCCCGGCCTGGCTCATGTCGACCCCCTGGGAGCGGACCTGGTCGCGGTCGAACACCACCTCCGCCTGCGGCTGGTCGAACTTCACGTCCGAATCGGCGAAGAGAAACAAACCGCTCGCGAACGCCTTCTGCACGATCTGACCGGCGAAGGTGGCGATCCGTGACGACTCGGCAGTCGATTCGATGATGAATTCGACGGGGAAGTCCCCGCCGCCGGGCAGCGCCGGCGGGGTCAGGGGGATGATCCGCACCCCGGGGATCTTCACCAGCGCCGCGGCCGCCTGCATCTGCAGCTGCCCGGTGGTTTTTGTCCTCTCGCTCCACGGCTTGGTGACCATGCCGCCGAAGCCGCCGGTGGGCGTGGTGATCTGGAAAGTCACGTCGCTCTCCGGCAGCGCCCGGAAGACCTCATTCACCTTGTCGGCGAAGAGACGCGTCTGATCCAGCGTGGAATTGGCGGCGGACTGGATGATCGCGAAGACCACCCCCTGATCCTCGGACGGCGCCAGCTCACGTTGGGAGAACATGTAGAACGGCCAGATCAACCCGACGACGATGGCCCAGAGGACGAGGACGACCGGCCTGAACGCCAGGGTCCGCGACAGGAGCTTCAAGTAGAAGCGGCGGATCGCCTCGAATTGCCCTTCGAGAAAGCCGGCGAACCCGTGCTCGGTATCCCCGGCGTGCAGGAGCTTCGACCCCATCATGGGCGACAGGGTGAGGGCCACCACCCCGGAGACGATCACGGCGCCGGCGAGGGTGAAGGCGAACTCGCGGAAGAGCGCGCCCGTGAGACCCCCCTGGAGGCCGACCGGCGCGTAGACCGTGGCGAGCGTGATCGTCATGGCGATGATCGGCCCGACCAGCTCGCGGGCGGCCTGGAGGGCGGCCTCGACGGGACGCTGACCGAGGCGTAGATGCCGCTCCACGTTCTCGACCATCACGATCGCGTCGTCCACGACCAGGCCGACCGACAGCACGATGGCGAGCAGGGTGAGCAGGTTGATGGTGAAACCGGCGATCAGCATGAGGAAGACGGCCCCGACGAGCGAGATCGGGATGGCGACGACCGGGATGATCACGGCGCGCACCGAGCCGAGGAAGAGAAAGATGACCACGATGACGATGATGAGGGTCTCGGTCAGGGTCTTGAGGACCTCGTCGATGGCGTTCTCGATGTAGGCGGTGGAATCGTAGGCGACGGCGGCCTTGATCCCCGCGGGCAGCTGCGCCTGGATCTCGGGCAGGGTGGCGCGCACCCTCCGGATCACCTCCAGCGAGTTGGCGGTCGGGAGGACCCAGAGGCCCATGAACGTGGCGGTCTGGCCGCTGAAGCGCACGTCGACGTCGTAGTTCTCCGCCCCGAGAACCACGTCGGCGATCTCGCCGAGCCTGACGACGACGCCCTTCTCCTCCTTGACGACGAGATCGCGGAACTCCTCGACCGTGGTGAGGTTGGTGTTGGCGACCAGGTTCACCGACACCATCGATCCCTTGGTCTGTCCCAGCGCCGAGAGGTAGTTGTTGCGCGCCAGCGCCTCCCGCACGTCCGAAGGCGAGATGCGGAGCGCGGCCATCTTCTCCGGCTTGAGCCAGATCCGCATGGCGAAGGTGCGATCGCCCAGGATGTCGGAGCGCTGCACGCCGCTGACGGCGCTCAGTTTCGGCTGGACGACGCGGGTGAGGTAGTCGGTGATCTGGTTCTGGCCGAGGACGTCGGACGAGAAGCCGATGTACATCGCCGCGAACTGGTTGTCGGCCGTCTCGAGATTGATGACCGGCGCCTCCGCCTCCGGCGGCAGATTGTTGCGGACTTGCGCGACCTTGGCCTGGATCTGGGTGAGGGCGGCGTTCGTGTCGAAGTTCAGCTTCAGATGCACGGTGATCGTGCTCAGGCCCTGCGCGCTGGAGGACTCGAGATAGTCGATGCCGTCGGCGCTGGCGATGACCCTCTCGAGCTGCGTCGTGATGAAGCCGCGGACGAGATCGGCGCTGGCGCCCACGTAGACGGTCGAGACCCTGATCACCGCGATGTCGCTGCGCGGGTACTGCCGCACCGCCAGCGTGCGGATCGATTGCACCCCCGCGATCAGGATCACCAGGTTGACGACGACGGCCAGGACGGGCCGCCTGATGAAGAGGTCGGTGAGCTTCATCAGTTGTCCTCGGGCTTCGGGGCGGTCTCGTTGGCGGGCTGGACGGCGTTGTTCACCTCGACCGCCGCCTCGTTGCGCAGCTTGAAGGCCCCCGAGGTCACGATCTCGGCCCCCGGGGTAATCCCGGAGAGGACGGCGACCTGATCACCCCTGGCGCCGCCGAGCTTGACGAAATGCTGGCGCACCCCGCGGTACGTCTTGCCGTTCGGCCCCGTGATCTCCTCCACGATGAACACCGAGTCCCCGTAAGGCGCATAGCTGATCGCGGAGGCGGGGATGGCGACGACCTTCTCAGAGGAGTCGAGGACCATGCGCGCCTTGACGAACATGCCGGGCCGCAGACGGCCCCTGGTGTGCTCGAGCGTCGCCTGGCCCCGGACGTTGCGGGTCGAATCGTCGACGATCGAATCGATGGCCGTGATCCGGCCCGCGAACTGGACGCCGGGCATCCCCTCGGCCGTCACACGCACCTCGCCCCCGACCCGCATCCGCCCCAGCTCCTGCTGCGGGACGTCGAAGTTGACGTAGATCGGATCGAGCGACTGGAGGGGGACGACCGGGTCGCCGCTCTTGAGGTATTGGCCGAGATTGACCTGGCGGAGGCCGAGCAGACCCGAAAACGGCGCCCGGATCGTCTTGCGCTCGATGGTGGCGCGGATCTCGCCGACAATCCCTTCCGCCTGCTTCTGCTCCGCCTGGGCGGTGTCGAAGTCCGCCTGGGAGCTGATCCCCTCTCCCCGGAGCCCGTGGGCCCGCTCGAAGCTCAGGCGGGCCAGCTCCAGCCTGGCTTCCGCGGCGACCAGCTGCGCCTGCTCCTGGCGCGTATCGAGCTGCACCAGGACGTCACCGGTTTCGACCCTGTCCCCCGATCCGAAGGCGATCTTCTGCACGACGCCCGGCAGGTCGGCGCTGACGGTGACGCCGTTGACGGCCGCCACCGTGCCGATGGCATTGAGGGTGCCCTGCCAGTCCTCCTGCCTGGCGATGATCGTGGTGACCGCCTCGGGAGGAGGCTGGAACGACGACGATTGCTCCGTCGAGGCCTGGATCTTCCGGAATTTCACGAAACCGAGAATGCCGACGAAGGCGGCCATCGACAGCAGCATGATGACCATCCGCTTGACCATCTGCACACCTCTCCCCGGGAGACGCGCGCCCACCCACGTCAATCCGCCGCTTACCGGCGAGCGAGCCGGTGGCGCGGTCCCCCAAACTGTTCGTTGCGCCTGACATTGTACAATCGGTCGGCCGTAGTCGGACCACAAGGAGGCTCCACGATGGGCGCGACCCGTCCGCTACTCCTCCCGATCATCCTGACCCTGCTCCTGCCCGCCACCGCCGGCGGGCCGCCAACCCCCTGCAGGTCTCCGGCCCATCGCCAGTTCGACTTCTGGCTCGGAGACTGGGAGGTGCGCACGCCCGACGGGGCGGTCGCGGGGACCAATCGAATCACCGGCATCCAGGGCGGCTGCGGGCTTCTGGAGAACTGGGCTGGGGCGAGCGGCATGACCGGCACGAGCCTGAACACCTACGACGCCGCGCGCGGTCTCTGGCACCAGACCTGGGTCGACAGCCGCGGGTCCCTCCTGCTGCTCGATGGGGCGTTCGAGGCAGGGAAGATGGTCCTCAGCGGCACGACGCGCTCGCCCCAGGGGAAGACGGTCACCGATCGGATCACCTGGGAGCCGACGAGCGCCGGAGCCGTCCGCCAGCTCTGGGAGCAGTCGGAGGACGGCGGCAAGAGCTGGACGGTGGCGTTCGACGGGCGCTACACCCGCAGGCGCTGAACGGCCCGCGGCGGCTACTTCTTCCTGGCGAGCTCCACGACGCCGCAGCCGATCCGTCCGCCGGCGTTGCCGGTCGGCTGGGTGGTGAAGTCGTCCGCCTTGGCGTGGACGATGATCGACTTGCCGATCACGTCGCTCTCCGGCGCCCCGCCGATCGTCCAGAGATCGGTGGTCAGGGTGCGTGTTCCCTTGCCGTCGGCACCGACCTCGATGTTGCCGATGTCGGCGCGATGGAACGGCGCGGTCCCCCACTTGCCGTGATCCTCGTGGGTCGGGTTCCAATGTCCGCCGGCGGAGGAGCCGTCCGGCGCCGAGCAGTCCCCGTTCTCGTGCAGGTGGACGGCGTGCGTCCCCGGCTCGGCCCCCGCGATCTCGATCTTCAGGGTCACCTTGCCGTTCGCCTCGCGGAAGGTCGCCTTGCCGGTCAGGTGGCTGTCGCTCTTCGAAGCGATGACCGCGACCGCCTTCTTCTCCTGCCCCTTGCCGGTCGCCTTGCCCTTCTCGCCGGCGGCGTGAACGACCCCCGCGATCAGCACCACCGCCGCGCCCACACCGATCAAACAACGGATCATCTTCACGTTGGCTCTCCTCATGGTCTCATTGTCCGGATGCGCAGTGATTCTACAGGCGCATGAGCCGATCGTCAACGGGACGGCGATCCGCCGCCCCGTCGCCGACCGAGGGGCTACTTGCCCGGGGGAGAAGCGATCCCGAGATCGTCCACGACCTTCAGGACCTGGTCCGGGCGGGCACGGATGGCGAAGGAATTGGTGAGGTTCGCCCAGCGGACGGTGCCCGTCGAATCGATCAGAAACTCGGCGGGGCGCGCGATGTCTCGGCCTTCCGGCCCGCCGCCCGCGTGCACCAGATCGTAGCGGCGAATCACGTCATGGTTCGTATCGGAGAGGAAGGTGAACGTGAAGCCTTGCTTGCGGCAATGCTCGCGATTGGTCTCGGGCGGATCGACGCTGAGGCCGATCAGGCGCACGTGGCGGGCGTCGAAATCACCGCGGCGCTCCTCGAAACTCCGTAACTCGGAGTTGCAGAGCGGTCACCAGTAGCCGCGGTAGAAGATGAGGAGCACGCCATTCACCCGCTCGGCGCCGCCCGCACCGGACTCGAGCAGCTTCGAGAGCGTGACCGGGTTGCCGTCCTTGTCGGGCAGCGTGAAATCGGGCGCCTTCTGGCCCACCCGTGGCGCTCCTTCCGACGGCGGGAGCCGCCGCGCGACGTAGAAGATACCGTAGGCGAAAAAGGCCAGGACGGCCACCCCCAGGCTCATGAGAACCGGGCCGGCGATCTTTCCTCGATACTGCAGCGGCTCCCGGTAGGCGCGCCTCAGCCCACGCGCCATCAGGGCGAGACCGGCGCCGAAGATCAGCAGCGTGGCCCAGGGGACATCCCGGGTGGCGGGAAAGCGGATGAAGACCGACAGGTAGGTCACCGGGGCGAAGAAGACCACCAGGAACCCGATCCACAGCGAAGCGTTCCAGCGCCGCTTCATCTCACGTCACCTCCAGGAGCAGCGGGAAGCATAGCGCAACTCATTGACAAAGTTGACAGGATAAGTGATCTTCGGACCGTGCAGATGCGCGGTCGATCGAACGGCGCGAACCACAAGCATGATCTCGGGGCAATCGCACGGCAGGCGATGGTCGAGCGGGGTCTCCTGCCCTCCTTCTCCAAGGCGGCCCTGGATCAGCTCCGCGGAATCGACGGCGCGGCCGCCGGCGACGGCACGACGATCCGCGATCTCCGGGGCCTGCTCTGGGCGTCGATCGACAACGACGATTCGCGGGATCTCGACCAGCTCTCGGTCGCCGAGACGCTGCCGAACGGCGCGGTCAAGGTCCTGGTGGCGATCGCCGACGTGGATGCCATCGTGGCGGCGGGCTCGGCGATCGACGGCCACGCACGGCACAACACCACCTCGGTCTACACCGTTCCCGAGATCTTCCCCATGCTCCCGGAGAGGTTGTCGACCGATCTCACGTCGCTCAACGAGAGCCAGGAGCGCCTGGCGATCGTCGTCGAGATGGCGATCGATGGCGCAGGCGCCTGTGTCGGCTCGGACGTCTACCGCGCGCGGGTGCTGAATCGCGCCAAGCTGGCCTACAACAGCGTGGCCGCCTGGCTCGACGGCCGCGGGTCGATCCCCGCCCCGATCGCCGCCGTGCCCGGCCTCGAAGAGACGATCCGGCTC
>DASTNM010000034.1:0-4876 GCA_035762745.1 Candidatus Polarisedimenticolia bacterium | reverse complement strand
CGGCCTGGAGGACGTGTTCGAAGCGCTCCGGAAGGCGAGCGACAACGCCTCCGGCGGCTACCACGAGCGCGGCTCCGAGATGTTCGTCATCCGCAGCCTCGGCCTGTTCCGGGACCTGAAGGATATCGAGCAGGTGCGGGTCGGCTTTCACGGCGGCGTGCCGGTGGCGGTCCGGGACGTCGCCGCCGTGCGCGTTGGCTACGCGCCGCGTCAGGGGATCGTCACGCGCAACTCCGACGAAGACGCCGTGGAGGGGATCGTGCTGATGCGGCGCGGGGAGAACCCGTCGGTTGTCCTGCAGGCGCTGCGCGAGCGGATCGCCGACCTCAACGATCGCGTGCTGCCCCCGGGGATCCGCATCAGCCCCTTCTACGATCGAACGGATCTGGTCGACAACACTCTGAGGACCGTGTTCCACAACCTCGCCGAGGGGGCCTTCCTCGTCGTCCTGGTCCTGTTCCTCTTCATGCTGTCCCTGAGAGCCTCGCTGATCGTGGCCGCAGTGATCCCTCTGTCGCTTCTCGCCTCCTTCCTCTACCTGCACCTGCGCGGCATGTCCGCGAATCTGCTGTCGATGGGGGCGGTCGACTTCGGGATCATCGTGGACGGCGCCGTGATCCTGGTCGAGCACCTCTTCCATCGCGTGCACGGCGAGGACCCGGGCGCTCCCGGTGGCGCGGACGACAGTCTCTCCCCTCTCGCCGGGAGGATCCTGAAGGCCGCGCGCGAGGTGGCGCGGCCGACCCTTTTTTCCCTGCTCATCATCATCGCCGCCTATCTGCCGATCTTCTCCCTGCAGCGGGTGGAGGGACGCATCTTCCACCCGATGGCCAACACGGTCGTGAGCGCGCTTTTGGGCGCCCTCCTGGTGAGCTTCACGCTGGTCCCGGTCCTGTCTCTCTTCGCGCTGCGGCGGGCCAAGCCGCTCCCCGATTCGCCCCTCCTCGTCGCCGCGCGCCGCGCCTTCGACCCGCTCATCGTCTTCTCGATGCAGCGCCCGGAGATCGTCCTGACCCTGGCCGCCGGCGCGCTGGGCTGCGCCCTGACCCTCCTGCCGCGCCTCGGGTCGGAGTTCCTGCCGGAGTTGAACGAAGGCTCCCTGTACGTCACCTGTGCGCTTCCGGGGAACCTGTCGCTCACGGCCGGGCGCCGTCTGGTCCCGGCCATCAAGGAGCGGCTGCGGCGCACGCCGGAGGTGACCGAGCTGCTGACCCAGCTCGGCCGCCCGGAGGACGGCACCGATCCGACCCTCTCGAACAATCTGGAGATTTTCGTCAAGCTGAAGCCGATGAACGACTGGCGGCCGCGCATGCGCGGCCTCGACGATTTCGTGGCCGAGATGGAAGCCAACGTCCGGGAGATCCCGGGCGTGGAGTACAACTTCTCGCAGCCGATCCGCGACAATGTGAACGAGAACATCTCCGGCCAGTTCGGGCAGATCGCAGTCAAGATCTACGGGGACGACCTCACCACGCTCCAGACCGCGGCCGAGCGCGCCGAGGCCGCCGTCGCCGGCGTCCGTGGGGTGGCCGACCTGGGGATCGTGAAATCGGGCGAGATGCCCCAGATCGCCGTGAAGCTGGACCGCCAGTCCCTGGCGCGCTACGACCTCGACCTCGCCGACGTGCAGGATTACATCGAGACGGCGATGGGAGGGCACCAGGCCTCCGAGCTGTGGGAGGGCGAGCGGCGCTTCGACGTGACCGTGCGTCTGCCCTCGGCGACGCGCGAGGACATCGGGTCGATCCGGGACATCAGGCTGCCGCTGAAGAACGGCTCGCTCATCCCGGTTTCGGCGGTCGCGGACGTGGCCATGGGCACGGGACGCGCCGCCATCACGCGGGAGAACGGCCGCCGCTATGTCGGACTCCGGATGAACGTGCGCGATCGGGACATGGGTTCCTTCGTGCAGGAGGCGAGGGCCAAGGTCGCCTCCGCGGTCACCCTGCCGCCGGGCTACGAGATCACCTGGGGCGGAGAGTTCGAGAACCAGGAGCGGGCGATGGCGCGGCTGCGCCTGGTGATCCCGCTCTCCCTCCTCCTCACGTTCCTCCTGCTGTTCTCGGCCTTTGGATCGGTCTGGGACTGTCTGCTGATCCTGCTCAACGTGCCTTTCGCCCTGATCGGCGGGATCCTGGGTCTTGCGGCCGCGGGGCTGCCTCTGTCGGTCTCGGCGGCCGTGGGATTCATCGCTCTTCTGGGGCAGGCGATCCTGAACGGCGTCCTGGTAGTCGCCTCGATCCGCGGCCGCCTTGAGCGCGGGGCGCCGCTCTACGACTCCGTCCTGGCCGGGACGCGGGATCGCCTCCGCGCCGTCCTGATGACCGCCCTGCTCGCCTCGCTCGGCCTGCTGCCGGCGGCGCTCTCGCACGCCATCGGCAGCGAGACCCAGCGCCCGATCGCCGTCGTGGTCGTGGGTGGTACACTATCGTCGGCCGTGTTGACTCTCGTCATTCTTCCTGTCACCTACTACTGGGCGACGCGTGCCCGCGCCCGGGTCTTGCGGCGGGCCCCTGTCCCCGTCCCCTCGGCGCCGTGACGGACCCGTGAGCCGCGAGGGCGCCGAGGAGAGCCTATCGGCGGTGCACGCCCGTTTCGCGCGGGCGGTCCTGCTAATCTACCTCGGGGCCGCGGGGGTCGCCGTCGGCCTTCTGATCACCGCCCTGGCCACCGATCTCTCCTACCAGCGCGACGTGGCGCGCGAGACGCTCCTCCTCGAGACCCAGGTCCGCGCCTACTATCTCGGGCGCCATCTCCACCTGCTGGCCGGCGAGCTGACCCGGCTCGGTCTGCGCTCCGAGGTCAACCTTCTGGATCAGAACGTCGAGCCCGAGCGCAGCCTGCTGCGTCTGTCGCACGAGAAGAGCGCCGTCTTCAACGTCGGGGTGGCGGTCGTGAACCAGGAGGGCGTCACCGTCTGGTCGGAACCGCAGAATTTCCTGCCCTCCGGAGTGTCGCTGGGACGGGAAAGCTGGTTCCAGATGGTGCTGCGCACGCGCAACGTGCTGATCGTGCCGGTTCGGCCGGAGAGGGAGAAGGACTCCCTGCTCTACGTGGTCTCCCCCATCCTGCGCGGCGGACAGTTCGCCGGGGTCCTGATCGGCGGCATCGATCTGGCGCTCGAAGGGCCCCTGGGGACCGAGTTCCACCCCGGGGCGCACAGCCTGGACGTCCTCGCGACCCGTGGCGGCGTCGTCGTCTTTCCCCCCAAGCCGCCGCCCTTCTCATCCGTGCCCGACTGGACCTCGCTCCTGCACCGCAGCTCCGACGAGCCGTTCATCGCCGAGGCCAGGCTCCTGGACGGCGCCCGGACCGTCATCGCCGGCGCGCCGGTGCAGGGGACCGATTTCCTGCTGCTGGCCCTCGCCGACGCCGACCTTTTCTTCGGGCCGGCGCGCGCCCGGCTCATCACCCGCCTCGGCCTCGGGCTGACCCTGGCGCTCCTTCCCGGCGGTCTGCTGATCGTGCTTCTGCGCCGCTCGTTCCGGGAGTTCGAGCGCTCCGAGCAGAAGGCGCTGCGCGGCGAGCGGCTGCGCCTGCTCGGCGAGGCCGTGAACCTCATCGCCCACGAAGTGAAGAACTCGCTCAACGGCATGCGGGTCGGGCTCGACATGATCCTGCAGGGCGATCGCACAGGACTCGAGGCGCGTCACCGGCAGGCGGTGAGCGGTCTGCGCACGGAGATGGAGCGGCTGTCCGATTTCACGACCGAGCTTTTGAGCTTCTCCAAGGGGGTGATCCCGCGGCCGGCGACGATCGATCTGGTCGAATTCGCCCGCAAGGTGACCGACCTGGCGCGCCCGCGGGCCGAGGGTCTCGGCGTGGTCCTGGATCTCGTCGCGCGCGACGGGCGTGTGAACGTCCGTGCCGACCCCACCCTGATCCACGTCATCCTGGCCAACCTGATCGGCAACGCCCTCGATGCTCTCTCGGTGGCTCACGTCCCGAGGCCGCTGGTGACCGTCCGTGTCGAGCCACCGCACGACGCCGTGGCCCGCGTGCGCGTCAGCGATAACGGGCCCGGCGTTCCCGCTGGCCTGCGGCCCCGTCTGTTCGAGCCCTTCGTCACCGGCAAGCCGAGCGGCGTCGGGATCGGTCTGGCGCAGTCGCGCAAGATCGCCCGGGCGCACGGCGGCGACCTCGTCCTGGAGGGCCCCGGCCCCGGAGCTTCCTTTCTCCTGACCCTTCCGCTGGAGGTGACATGAGCGCGAGCGTGCTCCTGGTGGACGACGAGCCGGTCTTCCGGGTCCTGGCCGAGGAGGCGCTGTCGGCGGAGGGCTTCGAGGTGCGCACGGCGGAGACCCTCAAGAAGGCGCGCCTGGAGTTCGACCGCGGCGCCCCCGACGTGGTCGTCCTGGATCGCCGCATGCCCGACGGCGACGGGATCGACTTCCTGAAGGCGCTCCGTGCGGAAGGGGGCTCCGGTCCGCTCGCCACCGGCGACACCTCCGGACCGATCGTCGTCGTCGTGACCGCTTACGGCGACGTGGAGAACGCCGTCGAAGCGCTGAAGGCGGGCGCCTGGGACTACCTCACCAAGCCCGTACAGCTCACCGATCTCGTGATCAAGCTGCGCAAGGTGATCGAGACCAGGGGGCTGAAGGACCGGCTGGCCATCGCCCGGAGCAGCTCCGCCGCGGTCCCGATGGTCGAGCCGAGGAGCGCCTCGATGCTGGAGGTGGTGGAGCGCCTGCGCCGCGTCAGCGTCAGCCCGCTCACCCCGGTCTTCATGTACGGACCCTCGGGTGTCGGCAAGCAACGGGCCGCCGAGCTGCTGCACACCCTGACCTGGTCGCACGACGACCCCAACGCCCCCTTCCTCGAGGTGAACTGCGCCGCGCTGCCCGATGATCTGGTGGAGAGCGAGCTTTTCGGG
>DASTNM010000033.1:0-14904 GCA_035762745.1 Candidatus Polarisedimenticolia bacterium | reverse complement strand
GCGGCGCCGCGCCCGTCGGCGGTTTGTGCCGATCCGGGCGCGGCGACCGCGTGCCCCGCGAGGCGGCGGCTCGCCTCCCCGGCGAACGGCGGATACCTCGGACCTGGGACGGAGGGATCAGCGGCGAGGTGGCTGGGCCAGCGGGGGGCGGGCGACGGGGCGGCGCAGCCAGGCCTCGACCTGGGCGGCCAGCGCAGCCACCCGCTCGGGGTGCTGCGGTGCGAGGTCGTTCTCCTCCGCGGGATCGCGCGCCAGGTCGTACAACCTGTGCCGCCCGTCCGACGACCAGTGCAGCTTCTCGTCTCCGGATCGCCAGGCGACCAGGGTGCGCTCGAAGGGTGTGAGGTCCGCGCCGTGCACCACCTCGCGCATCACCTCCAGGAACTGCACCGGTCGGGCGAACTCGGCGACGATCGGCTCGGCCCCTCCGGGCGGCGTCGATTCCGCCCCGGCGACCCCGCCGCCGAGGCGCGGAGACACCGTGGCAAGGCCCCGCACCCCCGGCAGGACGACCGCCTCGCGCGGCCCCACGGCGGTGGCGCCCCGCGGAGCGCGCGCCGGGGTCTCGATCCCCGCCAGGCCGAGGAGGGTCGGAAAGAGGTCCTGCAGCATCACCGGGTCGGCGATCCGCTGCCCGGCCGGCACGGCGGGCGGGTAGCGCAGAACGAGCGGGATCCGCAGCAGTGGATCGTAGACGTTCATCTTGTGGTCGAGGAAACCGTGCTCGCCGATCTCCTCCCCGTGGTCGGAGGTGATCACCACCACGGTCCGGTCGAGAAGGGCGCGCCGGCGCAGCAGGTCGACCAGCTCCCCCACGCGCCGGTCGGCGTAGGCGATCTCGCCGTCGTACAGGTCGGAGAGGATCCGCAGATCACCCGGCGCCAGGGCGGTCAGGCCGAGGATGTAGCGCACCTCCTCCGGATGTTTGAAGCGTCGCAGGCGCTCGACCGCGGCGGCGTCGACCGGCGGCGTCAGGAAGGCGGAGCGCTCCGGCTCGGGCGGGTTGTACGGCAGGTGCGGCTCGAGGTAGTTGACGAACAGGAAGAACGGCTGGCGGCGCGCCTCCTGGTTGCCGTCGCGCCAGGTCAGCCAGCGATCGACGCGGGCGTTGAGCCGCGTGGCGCCGGCGTCCTCCTCCTCGCCGTGGACCTGGCGCCAGATCTCCTCGTAGGAGTCGAAGCCGCGGTCGAGGCGGTACTGGCGGCCGACCCACGGGTTCGCGGCGTAGCCCAAGGTGCGGTAGCCGGCCCCCCGAAACGCCTCGGCCAGGGTCGGCAGGTCGTCGTCGAGCCGCAGGTGCCCGGAGTCGGCCCCGTGGCGCGAGGGAAAGAGACCGGTGAAGAGGCTGGCATGGGCCGGCAGGGTCCAGGGGGCTGGGGTGCAGGCGCGTTCGTAGACGGCCCCTTCGCGTGCCAGGGCGGCGATCCGCGGGGAGGTATCGCGCCGGTAGCCGTCGAACGAGAAGCGGTCGGCGCGCGCCGTGTCGATGACGACCAGAAGGACGTTCGGGGCCGGCCGGGAGCCGCAGGCCGCCAGGAGTCCCGACAGCAGAGCCGTGGCCACCAGGAGCCTGCCGGGGTGCGGGCCGGAACCCGGGCGGGCGATGCGACCGATCGTCAATCCCGCCGGCCGGAGGAGTCGATCCCGCCGACGCCGAGCAGGCGTTTGCCGGCCAGGACGAAATCGGTCGGCAGCGTCACCCGGTCACCCGGGGTGAGGAAGGCGACGCCCTCCTCGTCGCCGGCCGCTGCGCCCGCGGAGCCGGGCGACTCGACGGGGCCTCCTCCCGGAGGCACCCCCGGCATCACCATCTCCTTGGCCTCGAGCAACGTCCCCTTGACCCGCTCCAGCTCGACGATCGACTTGTTGTAATCGACGATCGCCTGGTTCTCGCGGCTCTCGGCCGAAGCGAGGTCGGTCTGGAACTGCAGCACCTGGAAGGAGGTGCTCATGCCGTTCTCGAACTTCTTCTGCTCCGCCTCCAGCTTCTCGCGCTGCAGCCGGACGTTGACCTGGGCCGCTTTCACCCGCTTGAGGTTCGTCTCGACGAGGCGGACGGCGTTGCGCACCTCGACGCGCGCCGCCTGCTCGAGGCGCTGGAGGTCGTAGCGCGACTGGGTCAGCGCGTACTCGGCGTTGGTGAAGTTGGCGACCGCCTGGCGGTTGCCGAGCGGGATGGTCAGGTTGAGCCCGAGCTTCCAGTTCTTCTGGTTGCGGTCGCGCAGGTCGCTGAAGGAGTCGCTGTAATTGTTCAGGTCGAACCCCAGGAGCCCGTAATCCCCCTGGAAGTCGAGCCCCCAGCGCCGCTGGTTGCGCCGGTAGCCGAGCTCAACCTCGCCGCTGCGCACCGAGAGGCGCGCCTGCTCGAGATCGGGGCGGTTCTTCTCGGCGGCGGTGACCGCCTCTTCCATCACCGGCGCCACCTCCACGAGGAGCGGGGCGTCGGTGGGATGGATCGGCTGCCCCCACATCGGCGAATCGCTGGGGACGTTCATGATCCGGCGCAGGGCGTCCTCGGCGGTGCGCAGGACGTTCTCGGCGATGATCACCCCTTCCTCGCGGTCGGCCACGCCGGCCTCCGCCTGGGTGATCTCGATCGGAGCCAGGGTCCCGACCCGCACCTTGATCCGGTTCTGCTCCAGGAAATCCCTGGCGAGCTGAAGCGAGCCGCGCTTGGTCTTCAGATCCATGAGGGCGAAGTTGAGATCCCAGTAAGCCTTCTCGGCCGACGCCAAAGTGTCGATCACCGTCTGCCGGAACTGCGCTTCGTTGATCCCCTGGCTGTTGCGCGCCACCACGATCAACCAGCGGTTCGCCTTCGGGCCGAGACCGCGCCAGAGCGGCTGCGTGAAGGTGACCTGCCAGGTGGTGTTGTAGCCGGTCGAGGTGTTCGCTCCGAAGACGTTCGAGGTGCTCGTGGTGTTGTCGTCGGCGGCGAGATCGACACGGTAGTTCCCGCCGGTCGTCAGCGGATCGACGAAGGCGGCGGTGTAGGAGCGCGCCTTCTCGCGCGAGCTGTAGGGCCCGATGAAGGCGGAGATCCTTTTCTGCTGGTCCTCGCTCTTCAGGGCGCTGGCGGTGATCGAAGGGTCGAAGGCGGACTCGCTGAGGGTGACCCGGGACGCACCGCGCAGCGGGTCGTAGCGTCTCACGGCGATGTCGAGGTTGTTCTCCAGGGCGGCCTTCAGGCAGGCCGCGAGCGACAGCGGAGCACCCTCCGTCCCGCCGGGCGGCTCCTCCGTGCCGGCGGTCGGTGGCGTGCCGGGCTGCGGCGTGTCGCCCGGCGGCGCGGTCGGGGCCCCCTGGCCGGCGGCGGCCCCGGGCGGCGCCAGGGGCGCGAGAAGGAGCAGGGTCAATGACAGCCAGAAGGCGCGGTGCGCCGCTCGACGTCTCATCGTGTCACCTCAAGTTGACGGAACCGCCGCCAGGCGCGGAGCCGAAGAGTGCCCCGCGCGCTCATTCCCGACTGGCGACGGTCGCTGACTATACGGACAAGGCCGCCCCGAAGTTTCAGCCGGCGGCCCAGAGAGCCTGTCCGTGTCCGGGGTGGACAGCCCCCTCAACCGCCCGGGCCGGGCACCAGGTGGCAGGCCACCCGCCGGCCCGGGGCGACCTCCACGAGCGGAGGATCGACCCGCCGGCAGACCTCGATCGCCACCGGGCATCGGGTCTGGAAGCGGCAGCCGGGAGGGGGATCGGCCGGCGACGGCAGGTCGCCGCGAAGCACCTCCCGCGTCCTGGCCCTGTCCGGGTCGGGCACCGGGATCGCCTGCAGGAGCGCCTTAGTATACGGGTGGAGGGGGTTTTTGAAAATCGCCTCCACCGGCGCCTCCTCGGCGATCCGCCCCAGGTACATGACGGCGACCCGGTCGGCGATCCGCTCCACGACCGCCAGGTCGTGGGCGATGAACAGGTAGGCGATGCCAAACTCCTCCTGAAGGTCGATCAGAAGATTGATGACCTGCGCCTGCACCGAGACGTCGAGCGCCGACACCGGTTCGTCGGCGACGATCAGCCGTGGCCGCAGCGCCAGGGCGCGCGCCACGCCGATCCGCTGCCGCTGGCCGCCGGAGAATTCATGCGGGAAGCGGCGCATGGCGGCCGGGTCGAGCCCGACCCGCTCCAGAAGCCTCGCCACCATGGCGTCGCGCTCCTTGCGGCCCGCCCCGATGCGGTGGATCTCGAGCGGCTCGCGCACGATCGTCCCGACCCGCATGCGCGGGTTGAGCGAGGCGTAGGGATCCTGGAAGATCACCTGGATCTGCCGCCGCATGCGCCGCATGTCGCGCGGCGACAGGCCGAGGAGGTCGACACCTCCGAAGCGCACCGCTCCCGAGGTCGGCTCGAGCAGGCGCAGGATGCAGCGTCCCGTCGTCGTCTTGCCGCTCCCCGACTCACCCACGAGCGCCAGCGTCTCGCCCGGGGCGACGCGCAGCGACACGCCGTCGACCGCCCGCACGGAGCCGCTGGGGCGCGCGAACAGGCCGCGGCGTATCGGGAAGTGCTTGACCAGGTCGCGGACCTCGAGGAGCCCGGACGCGCTCATCGTGGCCTCCCCCCGGGGTCGTGGTGCTTGAAACAGGCGACGGCGCGCCGGCCCTCCGGCGCCCCGAGAAACCGCGGCTCGTCGACGCGGCACTCCGGCATCACTTCGGGGCAGCGGGGATGGAAGGCGCAGCCGGGGGGGAGCCGCAGGAGGTCGGGCACGTTCCCCTCGATCGCCGACAGGCGCCGCTTGCGCCGGCCCGCTCCCTCTCCGCCCTCTCCCAGCCGCGGGATCGATTTCAGAAGCCCGGCGGTGTAAGGGTGCTTCGGCGTGGCGAACAGATCGCGCACCGGCGCCTCCTCCACGATGCGCCCGGCGTACATCACCGCCACGCGATCGGCCGTCTCGGCGATCACTCCCAGGTTGTGGCTGATCAGGATGAGGGACAGCCCGAGATCGTCCTTGAGACGCCGCAGCAGATCGAGGACCTCCGCCTGCAGGGTGACGTCCAGCGCCGTCGTCGGCTCGTCGGCCACGAGGAGCGACGGGCGGCAGGCGAGCGCCATGGCGATCAGCACCCGCTGGCGCATGCCGCCCGACATCTGGTGCGGGTAATCGCGCAGACGCCGCAAGGCATCCGGGATGCGGACCAGCTCCATCAGCCGGGCCGCCTCCCGGAGCGCCTCCTTCTTCTTCATCATCCCGTGCACGATGAGACCCTCGGCGATCTGGTAGCCGACGGTGAAGACCGGGTTCAAGGCGGTCATCGGCTCCTGGAAGACCAGGGCGATCTCGCGGCCGCGGTAGCGGCGGATGTCGCGCTCCTCGAGCCGCATGAGATCGGCCCCCTTGTAGACGATCCGCCCGGAGACGATGCGGCCGGGAGGCGGCACCAGGCGCACGAGCGACAGCGCGGTGACGCTCTTGCCGCACCCCGACTCGCCCACCAGCCCAAGCGTCTCACCCTGGTCGACGTGGAACGAAACGTGCTCCACGGCGCGCACGATCCCCTCGTCGGTGACGAAGTGGGTGGAGAGGTCTTCGACCTCGAGGAGCCTCGTCATCTTCGCGCCTCAGACACGCACGGCGGGCCGGTAGGTCCCGAAGACCGCCCGCAGGCGATCGGCGATCTCGCCCAGCGTGGCGTGCGCCTCGACCGCGCGCACGATCGGCGGCAGCAGGTTCTCGTGGCCGCGCGCCGTCTTCTCGACGATCTCCAGAGCGCTTTCAGCCGCCGCCCGGTCGCGCCGCTCCCTGAGGGCGCCGAGCCGGGCGACCTGCTCGGTCTCCAGGCGAGGGTCGATCCGCTGCAGGGGGATCGGCGGCCCCGGGCCTCCCGCCGGCTCGTCGGCGAAGCGGTTCACTCCGACGATGACGCGATGCTCCTTCTCGACCTCCTGCTGGTGGCGGAAGGCCGCCTCCTGGATCTCGCGTTGCTGATAGCCCGATTCGATCGCCTTGACCGTCCCGCCGAGGTCGTCGATGGCGCGCAGGTAGGCCGCCACCCGCTCCTCGATGGCGGAGGTCAGCGCCTCGACCGCGTACGAACCGCCCAGCGGGTCTATGCTGTCGGCGACGCCGCTCTCGTAGGCGAGGATCTGCTGCGTCCGCAGAGCGACGGTCGCCGCCTTCTCGGTCGGCAGCGACAGCGCCTCGTCCATGCCGTTGGTGTGCAGGCTCTGCGCCCCGCCGAGGACGGCGGCCAGCGCCTGCACCGCCACCCGCGCCACGTTGTTCTCGGGCTGCTGCGCCGTCAGCGTCGAGCCGCCGGTCTGGGCGTGGAAGCGCATCTGCATCGCCCGCTCGCTCTTGACGTCGAAGCGCTCCTTCATGATGCGGGCCCACAGGCGCCGCGCGGCGCGGAACTTCGCCACCTCCTCGAGAAAATTGTTGTGCGCGTTGAAGAAGAACGAGATCTGCCCCGCGATCTCCTCGACCGGCAAGGAGGCGTCGCGCGCCGCCAGGAGGTAGGCGATGCCGTTGGCGAAAGTGAAGGCCACCTCCTGCACGGCGGTCGAGCCGGCCTCGCGGATATGGTAGCCGCTGACGCTGATGGCGTTCCAGCGCGGCAGCTCCCGGCGGCAGTAGGCGAAGAGGTCGGTCGCGATCCGCAGCGACGCGGAGGGCGGGTAGATGTAGGTGCCGCGCGCCACGTATTCCTTGAGGACGTCGTTCTGCACCGTCCCCGACAGGCGGTCCAGCGGGATGCCGCGCGCCCGCGCCACGGCGACGTAGAGCGCCAGCAGGATTGCCGCCGTGGCGTTGATCGTCATCGAGGTGGAGACGCGGTCGAGCGGCAGGTCGGCCAGGAGCCGCTGCATGTCCTCGAGCGAGTCGATCGCCACGCCCACCCGGCCGACCTCTCCCCGGGCGAGCGTGTGATCCGAGTCGTACCCCATCTGGGTCGGCAGATCGAAGGCGACCGACAACCCCGTCTGCCCCCGTGCCAGGAGGTAGTGGAGCCGGCGGTTGGTCTCGCGCGCATCCCCGAAGCCGGCGTACTGCCGCATGGTCCAGAGGCGGCCGCGGTACATCGTCGGCTGCACGCCGCGGGTGAACGGGTAGAGACCGGGGAAGCCGATGGCGGAGGGGTAGTCGACGCCCTCGAGGTCGAGCGGCGTGTACAGCCGCTCGATCGGGATGCCGGAGTCGAGGCGGATGGAGGGGGAGCGCTCGGGCAGGCGGTCGATCGACACCTTGAGAGGGCCGTCGGCCCACTCCTGGAAGAGCCTCTGGAGCGCGCGTTCCTTCCTCTTGTTCACGGCAAGAAACTACCACAGATGGAGGACGGGGCAGCGGGAGGGGGCGGCGGCGTTGCGCTCCGCGCCTCGGGGAGCCCGTCTAGGGGCAGGTGATCGGCGCCAGGCGGATCGTGCCGCTGCCCGTCTTCCCGAGGGCGTCCTTGGCCCCCGTGGCCTGGGCGCTGTGCCCGACGAGGTAGTAGAACGCCTGCCCGACAGCGGGCGTGTCGACCTCGGTGGCGTTGATGATCGTGCCGACCGTCGCCGGCTGGGGGATGTTCGGCTGCCAGCAGGCGAGCCCCAGGAGCGCCGGGTCGCCGTTGTTGACCGTGACGGCACCGCGGAAGAGGTCGTAGCCGGCGACCGAGGTGGGCTGCGGCCTGGAGGCCCAGGAGAGGGTCGTCTGGCCGGCCGTCGCGCCGTTCGCCAGCGACAGGACGATGTCCTGGCCGTCGCCGGTGTAGACCGGTGCTGTGATCTGGGCCCCGGTCGTCCCGGTGCAGGAGAAGTCGGCGCTGCAGCGGACGAAGAGCTTGTAGGTGGCGTCGACCAGCGGGGCGTCGAGGAAGGTGTTGTTGGTGGTCCAGTCCTGCACCACCACCCCGTCGCGCAGGAAGCGGAACTGCGCCACGCCGCCGACGCAGCCACCGGGGAGGCTCGAACCGGAGCCGTCGATCGCCAGCCGCTCGCCGCGCTCGTAGACGCCGTCGCCGTTCGTGTCTCTGATCGCCACCACCGCCGTCGTCCCATGGTCGCTCGGGGGGTTGGTGGTCTGGCTGCAGGTGGCCGGGCAGGCGCCCGTGGGCGGACTCGGGTTTGTGTCGGGGGTGGGGGTCACCTGCGTCTCGATCGCCCCGGTCACCTGGATGTCGTCGATCCACCAGCCATCGTCGTCCAGGCGGTTGCCCCAGCCGGAGAGACCGGTCTCCTCGTAAGACTGCGTGGTCGCATCCCACACCCACGACTGGGCGATCCAGCGGATGCGCACGCGCTGGCCGAGATAGTTGTCCAGCTTGAACTTGCTCTGCACCCAGTTGCCGTTGCCGATGATGCCGGGGTAGCCGGGGCCGGGGCACTGCTTGGTCGTCGTCCGGTCCCACTGCCAGCCGCAGTTCGACCAGACCCCTTGCGGCCAGCACATCGTCTCGTGCACGCCGGGCGCCGGACCGGTCGTCGGCGGGGCGCTTCCGGTATCGGTCGGGGTGAAGACGCAGTAGTTCAGCTGGTAGATGCTGTAGACGTAGGCGGTGTGGTCGTACGTGTTCTCGTACGGCACCAGCCGCTCCCAGAAGCCCCAGCTCTCATGCGTGGCGCCGTCGAGCGGGTCCTGGTCGACCTGGATCTGCACGTCGCCGTAGTCCAGGGCGATCGCCTTCGCCAGGTTCAGCTTGTCATCGTTGTTGCTCATCATGCTGGCGATGTGGAAGAACGACAGCTCCAGATCGCCCGGATCGGGGAAGAGGGCCAGGTTGATGCCGTTGGTCATGAACGCCGCAATCTGCCGGAACTTTGTCGTGTCCTTGCGCCGGTCCAGCGGATCGAGATGGTGACCCCAGTGGAGCGAGTTGAAGAAGCGATGATCGTTCGGGTTCCCGGCCACGGGCTTCCCGCTGTAGGCCATGGCGCCGTCCGCCGGCGTGCCGGCGTGGGTCAGATCGGGGCAGGTGGAGAGGGAGCACTGGGGGGCGGGACAGGTCCCCTGCGGGCAGTGGATGTGCCATCCCATGTCGTTGTCGGCGTCGATGGTGCAGGCCGGATCCTTGGACGCCGGGATGAAGCCGGAGCAGGCGATCCCCGCCAGGGCGCCCACGCCGCTCCCGCCGCTGCCGACCCAGACCCCCTGCGTGTCGTTCTTGACACCGTGCGCCGGGTCGGCCTTCAGGTTGCTGATGGTGATCAGGCCGTCGCCGGCGGGAACGTTGGGATCGGCGGATGCGGGGTCCCGGTCGGTGTCGAAGTCCTCGAGCCAGATGCCGTCGCGCTGGCCGCTCGGGCCGATGATTTTGCTCTGCACCGCACCGGCGGGCAGATCGAGATCGGCCAGCAGGCGCACGGCGACCGGGGAGGAGGTCCCCAGGGCTTCCGAGGAGGTCAGCGTCAGGAGCAAGTCGAGGGTCGCCGGCCTGGATCCCGAGAACGTCTTGAGGGGCGGGTCGGGGCTGTCGACGATCTCGAAGTGATCGCCGGTGTCGTCGTTGAGATTGTTTTTCTTCGGATTCGGGCCGGCCACCCCATCGGGGCCTATTGACCCCAGTGCGATCTCCGTTCCGGCGCCGAGGAACGGCACGGAGATCGTCGGACTGGTGATGCACTTGATGTCGGGGTCGCTGCTGCTCAGGTTGAAGTTGACGTTGTGCAGGTCGAACGACCCGGCGTTCTTCACTTTCAGATAGATCCAGACCTTCTCCTGGGGGTCCGGGAAGATGTCGCGGTCGCCGTCGATGTCGCCGACCTCGACCTTGGTGACGATCAGGTTGGCCAGCGGCACCGCCTTGCAGGCGATCGCCACGCCGTCGCTGACGATGTCGTCGGGAACGCCGTTGTTGTCGTCGTCCCAGCTTCCGACCGGGTCGCACTCGTCACCCAGACCATCCAGGTCGCTGTCCTTCTGGCGCTTCGTTCCCGGGATGATCGCCGGGTTGTAGATCGTCGGGCAGTTGTCATCGATGTCGGCGATCCGGTCGGCGTCGGCGTCGTCGAACTGATTGGAGCAGCCGCCGCTGTTGACGACGCCGGCGGTGGCGCAGAACTCCTGGGACTTGCCCAGGCAAAGGTTGCTCGAGCCTCCGGAGCAATCGCTGTCCTTGGTGCAGATCTTGTCCGGCGTCCTGCTGCAATTGCCGCTGAACGGGCAGTCGGCGTCGGTGCCGCAAACGATGACGCTCGAGCGGCTGCATGATCCGGCCCTCGTCGGGTCGATCGCCGTGGCCGGGAGCTTCGCCACTTTCATCGCGCCCAGGCAGGACCCCTCGCAGGCGTCGCCGATCCCGACGCCGTTGAGCCGGTCGCCGTCGCTGTTCTCCTGGCCTGGATTGTAGGTGCGCACGCAGTTGTCGTTCTTGTCCGCTATCCCGTCGCCGTCCCGGTCGCTCGGCTGGTTGCAGGCCTCCCCCTTCGGGTTCTGGCCCGAGACCGGTATCTGGTTGTGGTTGTAGACGTCGGGGCAGTTGTCGATGGTGTCGCCGATGCCGTCGAAGTCGATGTCGTCGAAGTCGCAGGCGTCGCCTACGCCGTCGGCGCTCACGTCGGTCTGGTTGTCGCTCGGCAGCCCCAAGGCGTCGAGAGGGGCCAGAGGTCCGTTGGCCACCGTCGGGCAGTTGTCGCACAGGTCCCCGAGGCCGTCGCCGTCGCTGTCGACCTGGCGCGTCACGCTGCAGGTCTGCCCCGTCGGACAGTCGCTGCTCTGGCTGCACGGCTTCGCCAGGCCGCTGCAGGTCAGCCGGGGCGGATTGTAGACTTGCGGGCAGTTGTCGACGGCGTCATCGATTCCGTCACCGTCGAGGTTGCTGAACGAGACCTCCCCCTTCTGGCCGTCGGCGTCGCCGTCGCACTCCGGGTCGACGTAGTAGACCCAGATCGAGTTGTCACCCGTGGCCGACACGAAGAGGGTCCCGGGGTTGTTGAACTGAGAGGTCACGGTGATGGTTCCCCTGAAGACCCCCGGGGCGACCTCCGGGAGCGGGAAGCTCTTCTTGGGCACGTTGACGTTCCGGCCGCCGGCGATGATCCCCCTGAGCCTGTCGCTCTCGGAGGCGGCCTGTACCAGGACCTGCCCGGCCCCGCTCCGCTTCGGGTCGTTGACCGTCACCCCGATCGCCTCGTCGCACTCGTAGAGACGGGTGCGGTCGACGACGAGGGTGGCGCACTGCTGCCCCGCCGCCTGGCCGGTCTGGCCGAAACGCTGGCAGGCCGGTGTGTGCGCCGGGCTGAACTGGCTCTCATCGAGAGGGTGGACCTCGTCCCACTCCAGGACCGGGTCGTCGACCGCCAGGCCGTAGTCGGTGAGCAGGGAGTTGCTCTCGATGACGAAGAAGCCGATGCCGATCTGCCAGCGATTGCCTGCCGGCCCGGGGCTGAACGACTGCTCCTCCTCGAAGCCGCCGGGGCCGGTCTCGAAGTAGGTCCGGCCGTCGTTGTAGTTGACGAGCGTCAGGTCGATGTTGCGCGTCGGGCCGGCGACGGTGTTCTGCTCGCACTTCAGATCACAAGTCTGGCCCGTGGGGCAGTCGGAGTTCTGCAGGCAGGATGCGCCCGACAGGCTGCACGCCTTCGGGATGTCGCAGGTCTGGCCCGCGGGACAGTCGGCATTCAGCGCGCAGGCTGCCCTCGAGACGCTGCAGACTTTCGCGGCGCAGATCTGCGGCGCCCCCGGGATCGGGTGCGGCAGCTGGTCTGGGGCGGCGACATGGATCGGATGCGCCGGCGAGCCGGTGAAGCCGCTGAACCCCGTCTCGTCGCCGCTGAAGGTCGGCGAAGTCGCCGCCATGGAGCCGTCCAGGTCCTCGAGCGGGCCGAAGGTCCGCTGGTAGACGTCGTGTCCGTAGTCCGGGTAGTAGATGCCGTCCACGTAGGTGTTGAAGCGCAGCACCGCGTAGTAGGCGCCACCGAAGCGCGGGTAGAACGGCTCGCAGAGGAGGCAGTTCCGGTTGTCGTCGTCGATGTCGGAGTCGAAGTCGATCAGCCCGCCGGCGTAGTGGTCCGCCGTCTGGATGTTGAAGTTCATCCCGAGCCGCTGGAACTCGACGGTGTAAGGGAAGCCGCGCGAGTCGGCGGTCTGGTGCACCTTGGCGATGATCGGCGAGGCGAGCACGTCGAAGAGCGACTCGGCCTGAACCGGCGTGTTGCCGTTGTGCGGCATCGGGTAGTTGTCGCAGGCGGTCGCCCCGGCGCCGGGCGTCGTCGGATCGCCGTCCCCGGTGTGCCAGACGCCGTAGACGGCGCCGAGGGTCGGGCAGCCGGGCGCCCCCGGGCGGCAGGTGGTCTGGAAGCCGCACAGTCCCGAGGTCTGGTACTCCCAGATGTTCGCCGCCGTCACCGACCCGGTCTGGCTGGAGGCGTGACGGTAGGCGGTGAAGCCGCCGTTGTTGGCGTCGAAGCTCCAGGGGATCTTGTCCTGCCCCGGCGTCGCCCCGCTCGCCTGCGCCAGGATCCCGCGGTCGAGCACGCCGTTCGGGATGATGTCGACTTCGTTCGGGTCGAGCGAGTTGTTGTTGTTCAGGTCTTCGCCCAGGGTGTTCGAGACCAGCGTCGGCAGCGTGCCGGCCGGCGACCCGGGCGGCACCGCCCCGGCGATGAACATGCTGCTGAAGAGCAGGTCCTCGTCCGGGGCCTGGAACAGGGTGAAGGGATCGATCAGGTCGGGCTTGTCGATCTGCAGATTGCGGTTCAGATCGCGGACCTGGCGCCCGCCGGCCGGGAAGTCGGTCGAGTAGTGGAGGGTCTCCTTGTCGGCGTTCAGGGGGTGCGTGAAGGCGAAGGTCTGGCGCGACATCACCTTCGAGCGCAGGCTCGAGTCGAGGCTCAGGGTGAGGGTGACCTTGCGGTCGCTCACCAGGAGGGCGTTGGCGGCGTCCTTGTCGATGTGCAGGGAGAAGCTGATGCCGGTGGTCGCCCCTCCCGGCAGCCGTCCGATCCGCTTCGGGTTGTCGAGGACCCGCACGGCGTTGGCCCCCGGCCCGGACGGCGTCAGGGTGGCCGTCACCTCGGAGTAGTCGTCACCCCGGTTGGCGTTGACGAGGGCGACGGTGTAGGTCAGGTTCTCGTCCGCGTCGGGATACTGGTCGCGGTCGCAGCCGCCGGTGAAGGCCGAGGAGCCGTCCGGCTGGTCGCCGGTCGGAATGGGGGCGGCGAAGAGCTGCGGCTCGCAGCGCACCGTCGCCCGCGCCTGGCCGGCGACCGGGGTGTCGGCGTAGTCGACCACGATCACCTGTCCGGTGTCGGTCTCCAGGAGGCCGTTGTTCGAGACGGCGTTGGGTGAGGCGAGACGCACCGGGATCTTGGCCGACTGGAAGCCGCGGCTGCCGGCCGGGATCTCGCTGAAGGCGAAGCCGCGCTCGGTGTCCTTGATGTTGCCGGCGGCGTCCTGCACCGTCACGGTGATCGCCCCGCCCACTCCGGCCGCCGTGGCGTCGGCATCGAAGACGCTGACCACGACGTCGTCGGCGCAGCCGTAGGTCCCCTTGTCGAGGTTGATCTTGCTGGTCGGGAAGTTGTGCGGCGCCCCCTTCCAGCTCTGCGATCCGAAGCCGAGGACCGGGCCGGCGATCACCAGCGCGTAAGGCTGGCCGCCGGCGTCGAGCAGGCCGTCGCCGTCCCCCGTGCCGTTGGGCGGCAGGGCGTCCTCGTTGCCGTCCAGCCGGAAGTTCCCGTTCAGATCCTCCGACGGGCCGTCGATGCGGCTGATGGTCCCCGGCGTGCCGGCGACGGGGTCTCCCTTGATCGCCCCGCCGTATCCGCGCTTCACCCGCACCCGCCAGGTCCCGACGACGATCTGCGAGGCGTCGGTGATCCCGTCGCCGTTCAGGTCGGGCTGGGCCGAGAGGTGGACCGCCTCGACCGGGTTGTGGTCGTCGCCGACGTCGGGATCGGTCGGCCTGCGAGCCACCGACCACTGGCCGGCTTTGGGTCCCGCGTCGGGGGTGTAGACGTTGCCGTCGTAGATGCGGTTGTCGTCGGCGCTGTTCGCGGGGCAGGTGGTGCCGCTCGGTGAGATCTCCCCCGCCACCAGGCAGTTGTCGGCCCCGGGCGACTCGAGCTCGAGATCGAGGTCGTTGACCAGCGGCCCGCCGATGTCGATCGACAGGTTGTTCGGCGGGTCGGGCCAGGCGAGCGCCACGCGCAACGTCCCGAAGGTCACGACGCGCGTCGTGCTCCCGGCAAGCGTCGCGGTGCTCGAGGAGTTCACCTTGAAGGTGTGCGAGATGGTGGAATGGGTGGCGTTGTCGATCGGCGGCTCGGCGGTGCCGATGTCGTCGAAGATCAGCAGCCCAGGGGCCGGATACTCCACCGTGTCCGGCGCGCCGATCCCCTTGGCGAGGGGCCAGTTCGGGATCGGCAGGACGGTGGAGAGCTGGATCCGCCCGTATCCCTGCTCGTTGTTGCCGATGATCCCCACCTTGTCGCCGCGCAGAAGGCCGATGTTCACGGCGCGGGCCTGCCCGACCTTGCGGTCGGTCGTGGTCGGGAAGTTGGCCACCGGCCCTTCCTCGAGGAAGTTGGCCCCCGCCACCAGCGCGGCTTTGACCAGCGCTCCGGAGACGTTCGGCATCCGGTCGGCGGTGGCGCGGTTCCCGCTGGGGTAGAACCCCTGCGCGAAATAGTCCCGCACGATCGCCCCGGCGCCGGTGGCGTAAGCGGCGGCGAACGAGGTGCCGAAGTTCAGCTCGTCGAGCTGCGCCTCGACCGGCGGCTGGTTGTCGTCGTCACGGCTGCGGAAGACCGCCACGCTGCCGAGCCCCGGCGCCAGGTAGACGCCGTTGAAATCCTCCGCCACCGAGGTCAGGATGGGCGCGGTGCGCAGCGACTGGGCGGTGGCCGGGCCGCGCGAGGACCAGGGCGACGAGACCTCCTCCTCGTTGAAGGTCCCGGCGAAGGTCGCCATGTCCTCGCGGTGACCGCCGACCGAGACGATGTCCTTGGCGGTCGCGGGAGGGGAGATCTGAGGCTTGACCGGTGGGA
>DASTNM010000032.1:0-2636 GCA_035762745.1 Candidatus Polarisedimenticolia bacterium | reverse complement strand
CTCCCGGCCCGGCGATCTCACCTTCTCGATCGTGCGTCGCTTCGTGGCCGAGACGGTGACCGTCTCCGAGGCGGCGATCCGCGAGGCCGCCGCCTTCCTGCTGGGCTCGGAGCACCTGCTGGTGGAGTGGAGCGGCGCCGTCGGAGTCGCCGCCCTGCTGGCGGGCGCCGTGCGCGCCCCCGGCGTGCCGACGGCGGTGGTCCTGAGCGGCGGCAACGTCGACCCGGCCCTGGTGATCGACAGTGGATCGGCCGGCGGCGCTCCCGCGGCCTAGACGCCCCGCCCTTTCCACCCGTAATGAATGAGGAGATGCTAGACTAGCCCGCCTCACGGAGGGTCCTCGGCATGGCTGGCGACCAGAAGGGGTTCACGCTCATCGAGCTGTTGATCGTCGTGGCGATCATCGGCCTGCTCGCCGCCATCGCCATGCCGAACCTGATGAACGCTCTCCAGCGCGCCAAGCAGGCGAAGACCGTCGCCGACATGCGGGAGATCGGCGCCGCCCTCGAGAAGTACGCCGTCGACAACAACACCTACCCCCACGGGCTGACCGACGCCGGGGCGGCCGAGGTGTCGACGTTCCTCTCGCCCCTCTACCTGCGCGCCGTGCCGCCGGGCGACGGCTGGAAGAACCGCTGGCACATCGACACCACCTCGAACGGCACGACCTTCACGATCACGAGCTACGGCCGCGACGGCATCTCCGGCCCGCAGAACGGAGGCCCCGTGACGGGCCTCGACTGCGACATCGTCTTCTCGAACATGTCGTTCTACCAGTGGCCCGAGGGGGCGCAGCAATAGCGGCTCACCGAGCCCCCCCCCCGGCGCCTCCTTCACTTCAGCCTCACCCTCTGCTCCAACGCGCCCTCTATGTGAAACACCGCGACCGTCGACTTTTTTTCGATCGGTGGCTCCCGCGGGAGGCGTGATCCACTAGAATCGCGTCGCCGACTCAACAGAAAGCGCGTCGAGTCTCGACAATTCGCAAGTCGCACGCAGTCTCGGGCTTGGGGGATCGCCGTGTCCGTTCACCTCAAGATCGTCGATCCTGAGGAGCTGAACTCCGTCCTGCCGCCTGGCCAGCGGGACCGCTCGGGCTTCTGGTATCCGCTCGGCTACGCCGACCCGCGCACGCTCGTGCGCCGAAGGCGGACGCGCGGGATCAGGAAGGCGGGTTCGGACTCAGCCGATCGGGGAACGCACCGCGCGGAGCGTTGAGACGCCCGCGCACCACGAGGCGCCGGGGCGCCGGCCCCACGTAGTGTATGGGGAAGCAGGTCACCAGGGTCAGGAGCGGCTCCCGCGAGGGCTCGAGGGACCGCGCGTCCTCCTTGTCGACCACGCTCACCCGCTCCACGCGGTAGCGGCTCAGCCCCCCCGCGTCGTCCGTCAGGTCGACGACGTCGCCCGGCTTGATCGAGCCCAGCCGCGCGAAGGGGCCGTCGCGGTGGCCGGCGATGATGCAGTTGTCCGGCTCCCCCGGCCGGGCGCTTCCCTCCATGTGACCCGGACCGCGCCGCAGCGTCTTCGGATCGGTCCCCTCGGCCACGACGACGTCGAGGCCGAGGCGGTCGATCCGCAGACGGGCGACCGCCGCCCCGCGGCGTGGCCGCGGCGGGCGGGGGGCGGAGGATGGACCGCCCGGCCCTGCCGCCGGCGGAGCGGCGGGCGGTGCCGCGACGGCGAAGCGGTCCGCATTCTCTTTCTGCCAGGCCCGCTCGCGGTGGCGCAGGAAGGCGGCGTCCGCCAGGATCGCCGCCCCGACGGCGACGCACACTCCGCCCAGGATGAGCCGGCGGGCCCGCGTCAAGCGCATCCTGACCGCTTCAGGCGGTCCGGCGCCGGAAGAGAACGCCGAGCCCCGCCAGCAGGATCAGCGCGCCAAGAGCCAGTCGTGTGGCGTACGGGCTCCCGGTCGTCGGCATCGTCCGCGCCGCCACGCGCGAGGTCAGCGCCCCCCTCTCCTCCGCCGCGGATGGCGGCACCGTGGTCCGCTGCGCGGCGACCTGGATCTGGCCGCGTCCGTGGCTCGTCAGAAGACCCATCGTCTCCGAGTCGATGAGCCCGGTCGGCCGGACATCGTGACGCCGCTGGAACGCCAGGATCGCACCGAGGGTGGCTCGATCCATGTCGCCCCGTTTGTAGCTGCCGGGCGCGAGGTAGTGCGCCTGCTCGAGGATCGTCTGGGCTGCGGCGATCGACTCGCTCGAGGAGTAGATCGGCCCGGTTCGATTCATGCCGTCGGCAAAAGCCGGCAGGGCGCCGGACAGCAGGACAAGCAGAAGTCCCAATAGAGTGGTGCAAGGGACCGATCCCAGCCGTCGTGTGGCCATGTCATCCTCCTTGCTTGAGGTGTTCACGCGACATTTTACTCCTTTGCGCCTGAGCTATCCCCATTTTGGGGTGGCGTGCCGCAGCCCGTCGCGGCTCCGCGCTCGCTCGCGCGGGCTCTCGGGTGTCCGTCCATCGCGCCTGGCGCGGCTCGAGGTCGCCGCGCTGGAGCGCCGCGTCCTGCGGTCGACGGGCCCTGCGAGACCGAGCGACCGGGCCCCGCCGCGCGCGTCTCAGCGCGGTGGGGGGAGCGAGGCGAGCGGAGGGGAGGACCGCGCAGCGGTCCGGACCCGTGCCCGGCGACT
>DASTNM010000031.1:0-4432 GCA_035762745.1 Candidatus Polarisedimenticolia bacterium | reverse complement strand
CCCGGATGCGGGGTCGCAGCGATCGACGGTGCACAGGTTGCCGTCGTTGCAGATCACCGGAACGCCGCACTGCCCGGCCCGGCAGACGCTCCCCTCGGTACAGGGATTCTTGTCGTCGCAGGACGACCCGTCCGGCAGGATGCTCCTGACGCAGACGCCGGTGCGCGTGTCGCAGGCGTCCTTGGTGCACGGATTGCCATCGTCGCAGTCGGCGTCGGTGAAGCAGGTCTCGTCCGGCACGACGGCGAAGCCGACGCCGGCGTCGTCGACGCACACCGTGAGCCCGGAGACGATCACGCCGACCAGCGCCCGGCCGCCATGCACCAGGAAGTCGCGCGGATTGCTGTTGGCGGGGCAGCGCGGGTGCGGCCCCGGGATCCCGGGCGCCAGGAACTCCGCCTGGACTGCGGCGGCGATCTTCGCGTCGCTCTCACCGGGGGAGGTCGGCACGTCGATCTCGCACGACCCGAGCGGCGTGCTCTCCGCCAGGCGCACCCGCCCTCCGAGCGCTCCACCTGGGGCGGTCTCGAAGTCGAGCTTCAGGATCTGCAGCAGGTTGGCGACCGGGACGCCGAGGTTGTCGAAGTGGAAACAGGTGCCGGTCGTGGACCCGGGAGCGCCGCGCAGCGAGACCAGGAGCTCTCCGCCGTTCACCGCCGGGCCCGACAGCGACAATCGCGCCGCGGCGAAGATGTCTTCCGGGTCGGGCCCGGGGCTGCCGCTCACCTGGGCGGCGACGCCGCTCTGGGCGCACTCCGGGTCGGTGTTGACCGCCTCCGCGGCGCGCTTCAGCACCGCGTCGTCCGCCTCGCCCGTCGTGTACGGGACGGTCACGGCGCACAGGAGGCGCGTCGATCCGTCGCGCGCCTGCACCGCCGGCAGCAGCTGGAACGCCTGCGCGATCCCCGCCGGGGGTGCGACGACCGCGTTGGTCGCCGCGCGGGTCGAGCCCCACGCGCCTGCATTCGCGACGGACGCCACAGGTCCGCCGACGATCTGGTCGAGCCCGAGCACGCTGCTTGGCGGGTTGTTCTGCTGCGGGCAGCCGAGGATCTTGTCGATTCCGGTCAGGCCGCCGCAGTGCACCAGGATGGTCGAGACCAGGTCGGGGATGCCGTCGCCATTGGCGTCGTCGTTGCATTCCGCGATCGGGGTCGAGTTGACGCAGTTGCCGTTGAAGCATCCCCAGGCGACCTGCTGGTCGATGTAGAAACCACCGTTGCTGGTGACCAGCCGGCCGGTGGCATCGGTCTGGATGGTGCCGCCGCGCGCGTCGATGGCGCCCTGGGCGCAGATGGTGCCGTCGCTTTGCAGAATCTGCATGGTGCATGACTCGTTCGCCTGGAAGCCCGATCCGTAGACCGGGATGTCCCAGATGCCGCCGTCCACCCATCCTTCATAGTTGGTCAGGAACGGCTGCGTCAGGACGAACGCCCCGCGCCCGTGCGTGGCGGCGAAGACCTGGCCGACCCGGTTGCCCGGGGTCACCTCCCTCTCGATGATGGCGAGCTCGTAGACCGGGGCGTTCGGCAGTCCGTTGCCAAACGGCACCCAGGAGACGCCGCCGTCGCTGCTCCTGTAGACCGTCTTGCGCGTCGTGTTGCCGTCCAGGCCGACCCAGACGTTGAGCGGCTCGCTCGGCTCGATGGCGATGCTGTCGGCCGGGACGCTCGGGAGCATGGTGGTTCCGGATCCGGCGGCGGGCGTCCACAGACCACCGCCGTTCGTCGTCTTGTACACGTGCGCGCCGCTGTAGAACCCCGAGAAGGCGACGTAGGCGACGTCGGCGTTGCTCGGATCGACGGCGATCCAGGTCGCAGGGACCGACGAGGGCAGGCCGTGCGCCGCGCCGCCGACCGGGGTCCAGCAGCCGAGGCCGGGGCAGGGCGAGCTGGTGACGAAGATCTGGCCGTCGTAGTGGCCAATGTAGATCCGGTTCGGGTTGCTCGGGGCGATGCCGATGGCGGTGATGACGTTGGTCCGCTGGATGTCGGCGTAGAAGGTGCCGGTCCCCCCGAGCACGCCGCTGACGTCCACGAACCCGGTCCCGTCTGTGGTCCCCTGGTAGAGCCGGTTCGTCCCGAAGTAGAGCGGGTGCGGCGGCGACGGGTCCTGCACCAGCGGCGGGTAGAAGGCGGCGGGCTCGGTGGCGCCGGAGGCGAACCCCACGCTCCACATCGATCCGCCGTCGGTCGAGCGATCGACCACTCTCTCGGGGGAGCAGAGCGGGCCGCCCTGGACGACATCGTACATCTTCATCCCGTCATCGAGGTCGAGGATCGTGCCGTTGGTGTCTCCGCCCGTCTTGTAGGCCCAGGTGCTGCTGCCGGCGAACATGAGCGTGCCGTTGTCCTGCGTGCCGCCGAGGACGCGGGCCGTCAGGGAAGAGGCTGCGATCGACTGGAACCCGGTGACCTGAAGCCCGTCATTGCGCGATGTCCAGGTGCAGCCGCTGTCGTTCGAGACGTAGACGCCGCCGTCGTCCACCGCGTACAGGCGGCAGTTGTTCCCCGGCACGTTGCACTGCTGCACGACGCAGCCGTTCCCCGGGCTGGCGAAGACGATGTCGTGCTGGTCCGGATGGAGCTGATTGCCCGGCACCGAACCCATGTCGTCGTCGGTCCCGTTGCCGTCGGAGTCGAAGTTCGAGGCGCTGTTGAGAGATCGGTACAGTCCCAATCCGCCGTAGAACAGGTGGTCGTCGTTCGCCGGGTCGATCGTCAGCACGTGCGTGTAGCGCGAGTAGCCGATCGGGGCGGCGGCGTTTCGCAGCGTCCAGTGTCCGCCACCGTTGGTGCTCTTGTAGATCGGCGGGTTGCAGAAGTAGCAGATCGGGTCGGTGCAGTTCCCGAACATGGCGTACAGCGTCGCATTCGGGCCGGCGTTGTGCTTCAGGGCGATCTCGACGAAGTCGAACGGCGCCGTCGTGGCGTCGGGAAGCGACCCCGAGGTGCCGCCGCAGACCGCCGTCCCAGTGCCGCTGTTGAGCGGGCACCAGGTGAAGGTGTTGGTCAGCGGATCGCGCACCCCCTTGAAGATCCCTTTCCCGAGGAAGCCTGCGAAAAGCAGGTTGCCGTTCATCGGATCCATCTCCAGGTCGGTCGGCTTCGAGGAGCCGGTCCCCGGGATGGCGAGCTTCGTCCAGGTGTCTCCGTTGTTGTCCGACTGGTAGATGCCGAAGCCGAGCGGCGGCGCCGGCGCCGTGACGGTCGACTCGGTCGCCGAGGCGGTCACGCCGCTCGATACCGCGACGTAGATCCGCTTGGTCAGGCCGGAGGTCGTCGGGTCGAGAGCGATCTTGACGATCGACGCCAGGTCGAAGACGGTCCCCCCCTTGAGAACCCACAGGTAGGGCGGGAACTGATCCGCGTTGGGCGTCCCCACCAGGAGCCCCCGGCCGTGCAGCGTGTCGCGCCGCAGGCTGTTCTCCCCCGTGCCGACGTAGATCCGCGAGCACCCCGTCCCGGCGCAGCCGTCCAACGCGATCGCCCCGACCGCCAGCGCCTCGGTGCTGTCGGAGATCGGCACCCAATCGAGCCCCGCGTTCACCGTCCGCCAGACCCCTCCGCTCGCCGCCCCGATCCAGACGTCGTCCGCGTTGCTCGGATTGACCGCCACCACCGCCACCCGCCCGCTGGCCACCCCTCCGAAGGCCGGAGAAATCGGCGCCGGCCCGATCGGAAACCAGCTCGTCCCCTTGATCACCGACACCGCGCCCGCATCTCTCCACGCCCCCGGCGCGGTGGCCAGCACGGCGAGAGCCACCAGCGACCAAAATCCCGCTTCTCTCGAACGCGAACTGTGCATGCCAAGTCCCCCTGTTGACCGGGTGATAGACGTGTGCCGATTTGCGGTGGCGATCCGCGACGTCCCCTGTCGCATGGAAGGTGGGGCGGAGTATACGAATCGACCTCGAGTGTGTCAATTAACCCGCCGCGGCGCGGCCCCCTCCTCATAGGGGCTACGTGCCCGGCTCCTCGCGATCATAGGCGCTACGCCTCGAACCGCCGGCGGGGTCCGGGCGTCTTGCGCTCCAAAGCCATGAGACAGAGCGCCTTCCGCGAACGGGACCGGCCCGACCGGGCGGCCCGGATTGCTGGCCCGGGGATTGCAGAAAGTCGGGATCGCTCCAGCACAGACTGCGGAAAACACGAGGGGGAAACTCGATGGACACGGCAGCGCTGGCCCGAAAACTAGCCCGCGGCGCGCTCGTCGCGGTGGCCCTGTGGCTCGTTCCGGCGCGTCCGACGTTCGCGCAGGGGTGAGTGGCGTCGAGACTCGACGCGCCCGTGTTTGGCGCGCCCGCCGATTACCAGGGTCCGGACAAGTGGGAGATCTCCGTCTCCTGGCGCTACCAGAAGTCCTTCCGTCACTTCATCGGGCACGACGAGCAGAAGCAACGGCTGACCGAGCAGAGCGAGGTCATCAACAG
>DASTNM010000030.1:0-2847 GCA_035762745.1 Candidatus Polarisedimenticolia bacterium | reverse complement strand
GCCGAAAGACCCTGTGACGATTTCCCCGCGTGCCGGCTCCGCCGTCTCTTCGACGAGGTCGACGAGGTGGCGCGCTGCACCCTGCAATCGGTCACGCTCGAGACTCTCGTCCGCCGATCCTTGCCGCAGACCGACCGGCGGCCCGGAGCGGCCTGACCCGGGACCCTCAAGGAGGCGAAGACAGATGCCGGGACTCCTGGGCCCACTCATATCCTTCGTCAAGAACCATCCGGTGATCGGCGGGAGCTTGGTGATCGCCTTTGGCATCCTCCTGATCGATCTCAGCCTCGACGGAGCGAGGCGCTATCGTCTCTACGAAGGCGCCGGGGAGATCGAGGCACAAGTCCTGTCCATCACGAAAGCGAGCAGCGTCCCACCGCGCTTCGACCTGATTCTGTCCTGGCCCAACGGTTCCTCCGTCGCGCGGAGCATCATCCGAACCGGCCCGAGACCCGTCGAGACCCTGAAGGAGGGCGATCCCGTCGAGATCCTCGTGAGCAAGGTCAACGGAGACGTCATCCTGGCGTCTCAGCGCCCCGAGGACGCTCCACTCGGCTTCGGGAGATTCGAGGCGACACCGGTCATCTTCTTCGGAATCGGCATGTCGCTGGTCGGCCTCCTGCTGGCCCTGTTTGGTGGGCGGCTCCAGGACATGTCCTAGCCCCGGCCCGATCCGGCCGCAGGCCGGCGCCCCCGCCGACCATCCGGGAATCTCTCTTCCAGGCTACGGAACCTTCTGCGCCGGCCCGAAGTAGCACACCTGGCGGCTGTCGCGGAGCACCATGCAGACGTAGACGCTGCGGCCGCTCTTGTGCTTCGGAACGGGGTAACTGTAGTCCGCGCCCAGACTCGTGACGCATTGCGTGCAGGGGATGAGAGCAGCGTTTTGCCGGACCGCCTCGCCCTGCGCCGTGATCACCACGACGTTGAATCCAAGCAGATACGACTCGCGGGTCGTGCGCCAGGACACCACCCCCGACCCGTGACCATACGTGCTCGAGAAGCTGATGGTGACGTCCACGACCTCCTCGGGCCGGCAGCCGCAGGGATCAGGAGCGCCCGGCGGCGGGATGGCGCAGTTGTCGCACACGTCCCCGACACCGTCCTGGTCGCAATCGGCCTGGTCGGGATTGAAGAACAGGGTGCAGTTGTCACAGGCGTCTCCGACGAAGTCACCATCCCGGTCCGATTGGTCCCGGTTGGGTGTCAGGGGGCAGTTGTCGAAGCAGGCCGGCAGGCCGTCGCCGTCGCTGTCGAACCCTTCGTCGATCCGACCATCGCAATTGTCGTCGATGCCGTTGCAGACCTCGGTCGCGCCGGGGTTGATCGCCGGGTTGGAGTCGTCGCAGTCCCCGTCGCACACGCTGTAGCCGTCGCGGTCGAACTCGGTGCAATCCACGTCGGCGATCGCGAAGTGCGGAATGATGTCGCTCTCGACGCCGTCGATGATCACCGAGCCGCCCACCAGGACGATCGACCCGGGCTTCGCGTAGACACGGATTTGCGCCGTTCCCGTGGCGTCAGGCACCACACCGGTCGCACTCCACGCGTTCCGGGCTAGCGGCGCGATGCCGCCCGCCTGGTGAAATACGTAAACGGGACCCGGGGAGAGCGTGGGCGTCAGTCCGCCTGGACAGGCGCCGAGAAGCTCGCCGAGGGTCCCGGTGTCGCAGTCACTGTGGATCGTCGGCGTGAAGCGCACCAGCAGATCGCCCGCCGAGGTGGCCCGGAGCACGGTCACCCCGGTGGCGCATTCGAGCGGCAGGACGTCGACGCCGGCCGAGTCGAGCGGATGGGCGAGATCGACGGAGTAACCTAAATAGGGCGACGAGCCCGACAGCGCGACGAGCAGCGATTCTCCGTGAAGGAAGTCGCTTGCCCCCCGCACGGCGATGACGACGGGCTGCGGCCCCTGGTCGGTGACCGGGCAACCGTTGACCTCGGGCAGCGACCACGAGGTCTGGACGGCCATCGTGTTGTCGAGGACGCCACCGAGAGTTCGGTCCAGGATGTCGACGGTCCCGGTGTTCACTTCGGTTCGCGCGGCCTGGTAGGCAAACGCCGCCGCGTCGGCCGAGCAAATGAAGTGGCCGAGCGAATGTGCCATCGGGACATCGTCGAGGCAGGCGGCCCCGATCGGCCAGGTGGTTACGAAAACACAGGTGACCTGGGCGAGCGACCACAGCAGGACGCGCGCCGTCCATCCGTTGCCTGTTCGCATGGGGTCCTCCGTCGATCGTGCGAATCTCTGTGACGAGAACGTACGATCGATCGGGCAGCCGGTCAACCACCAAGTGCCGCGCCGGCGGGGATCCCGTCTTCCATCCGGACCAGTCGGTTTTCGGCCGCCCTCAGGAGGGCTTCTGCATCTCTTCTTCCACCACCACCGGCCGCAGACGGATCTCGATGCGGCGGTTGCGGGCGCGCCCCTCCGGCGTGTCGTTGGAGGCGACCGGCTGGTGCGGTCCCGCGGAGATCGCGAGCAGCCGCTTGCCGTCGATGCCGGAATCCTGGAACAGGCGGACGACGCTCGCCGCCCGCGCCCCGCCCAGCTCCCAGTTGGTCGGGTACCTGGCGGCGATCCCGGGGCCGATCATGAGATTGTCGGTGTGGCCGACCACCAGAACCTGGTACGGCACCTGCTTCAGCTGATCGGAGACCCGTCCGAGCACCTCGCGTCCCTTGGTATCGACCACGGCCGATCCGGAGGCGAACAGGATCTCCTGCGCGACATTGACGTTGATCCCGTCCTTCAGTCTCTGGATCTGCACCTGGCCGGCGGACAGCTCCCCCTGGAGCTTGCCGACCAGCGAGTCGTAGGTGTCCTTCATCTGCTGCGCCTCTTTC
>DASTNM010000029.1:0-6347 GCA_035762745.1 Candidatus Polarisedimenticolia bacterium | reverse complement strand
TCTCTTCGGTCAACCCCTCGCCGCAGCCCGAGCAGAACATCGTCGGGATCCCTCCCGCAATGCCCCTCCTTATACGCCCAGACACAGTGTCCTGCAATGGTTTTAGAGGAATGTCGCGGCGGCATATCCGCGACGCCGCTTGAGCTCGTCGTTCGGGTTGTGGGACAATGAGTGCCTCGCCGTGACGACTCGAGGGTGTCAGAAAATTAACGCGCCGCGATCCCTGATCCGGCCATTCCCCGCGCCCCGACGCCGACCGCGGGCACAGGCCGCGGCCATTCTCGCGCTCCTGCTGGCCGGACTTCTGGCGGGGGCTTTCGCGCCGCCGGCCGGGGGCACCCCTTCCCTCCCTCTGGCCCTGCTCCTCATGCTCCTGGGCGGGTAATCGCCCCCCCGGAAGGCTTGGCCTCCGGGCGTTTGACACCCCTCCCGGGCTGCGGTAGCATACTTGCCCCGCGCGGCCCTGTGCCGCGCGTTGGTGTTCTGTGGACTCCGATCCATCGAGGTGCCCGTGATGAGCGCATCATTCGTTCGCCGCCGCGCCACAATCCTTGCTCCGCTCGCCCTGGTGAGCGCGGGCCTCCTGTGCAGCATCCCGGCCCGCTCGGAGGAGGGCCCGAAGCTCTACGTCCACATGGAGACACCGGGTCGATTCTCTTATGCGGGAGACCCGGCGCAGGTGACGATCTTCTTCAAGAACGAGGGGAGCTCCACCTGGGTCAACCCCGGGCTTGACCTCGAGTCCGGTTTCGAGGTGTACGATGGCGACGGCAACAAGATCGAGAAGGTGAAAGCGCCCGCCTCTTCGCGTGACAGCCAGCCCAAGGTCCTCGAGCCGCTGGCCTACTTCGGAAAGATTGTCGATCTCACCGCTCTGTTCCCGAAGATGTCCGCCGTCGGACGCTATCGCATCACCTGGTCGGCGCCCAGCATCCCCGAGCAGACCACGGTCACGCGCGTCATCCGCAAGTACGATCCAAAACGCGACTACCAGGCGGTCCTCGACACCGACTTCGGCAAGATCGTCCTGGAATTCCACAAGGACCTGGCGCCGTTCCACGTCAAGAACTTCATCGATCTCGTCAATCAGGGCTTCTACGACAACCTTCTGTTTCACCGCATCATCAAGGGGGAGGTCGCCATCGGCGGATCGCCGACCGGTGACGAGCGCGGCTCGCCCGGTTACGACGTAAGCCCCGAGCCGAACGGGCTGAAGGTGCTCGAAGGATCGGTGGCGCAGGTTCGCAACGCCCAGACCGGCTCCAACGAGTCGGGATCGATCTTCATGATCGCCGTGACGCCGCAGCCCGACATGGACAGTCGAGTGACCGTCTTCGCTCGGGTGGCGGAGGGGCTCGATACCGTGAAGGCGATCGTCAATCTGCAGACCGTGGGCGGGCCGCCCCGGGCGCCGAGCCGCCCGATCAAGGACGTCACAATCCGGAAGATCGAGATCCGGGAGAAGAAGAGCGCAAAAAGTTAGGAGCGGGTCCTAGAAGCCGGTCCGGCCGAAGCGGACCCCGAGCAGGCGGGGCGGGGTGGTGTCGGACCCGTTGCGCCCCTCGACCCGGAACAGCATCTCCTCGAAGTCTTTCCCTGCAACGCAGGTCCGGCGGTTCCCCTCCCTGTCGCAGAGCGTGATCTCGTGCAGCTCCCAGGTGTCGGTAGGCGAATGCGGCGGGATGGGGATCAGCACCGCGTAGTAGTTGTCGAGCGGCGCCGTGTGGACGAGGCGGGAGTTCCAGCGGCCGACGCTGGACAGGCCGTGGTTCGCGCGCGACCGACAGGTGGCGACGATCCCGTCGAGGCCCGACTGACGATCGACCGCGCCGACACGGATCATCAGGTTGTCACCGGCACGCACGGTGACGAGCGGTTCGGGGCCAAGCGCGACCTCTTCGACGTCCGCGGGGAGAAACGGCTCGCTCTGGCGTGCGCGCATCATCGACATGGCGTCTGTCCGTGAGGTGTCGCGAGTATAGGATCGCGTTCCACACCTGTCAAGCATCTCGGGCGCCGCGGGCTCGGGCTCTGACAGATCACGCATCGCTTGTGCCGCGGTCGCGCGGCGAATTAGCATAGGAGGCGATACGCACCCCAGGAACGCGATGCCTGTCGCAGAGATGCCGATGCTCCTGCCGGCCCCGAGTCGCGATTTTCCCCCGGGCCGCCCGCCCGCGCGGGGCGTGGCCGCATTCGTCGCCGGGGCGCTGGCGCTCGCCCTCCCCGCGGCCGCGGTGGTCGGCGCAGCGACCGCGGCGCCCGGAAGGCACCGGGCGCCGCGCGCCACGCGGCTCGAGCCCGACTACGAATCACCGACGGCGCGCTGGCGCGAGGGACCGGTGCGCTACCTCCTGAGCAAGCAGGAGGACGAGGCCTTCCGAGCCCTGTCGAGCGACGAGGAACGGGCCACCTTCATCCAGAGGTTCTGGGCCGGCCGCGATCCCCAGGCGTCTACGCCGGAGAACGAATACCGCGCCCTCTTCTATCGCCGCGTCTCCGAAGCCGATCGTCTCTTCACCGAATCGACCAAGCCGGGCTGGAAGACGGACCGCGGCAAGATTTACATCCTGCTCGGCCCTCCCGACGATCTCGATCAGGCAGGATTTCCGAGCGGCCGTTCGGCCGACGTGATCCGCTGGACCTACCGCGACGCCCCGGCGGGGACGGGCATCGGCTCGAACACCAGTATCCGCTTCGTGAGAGACAGGTCGGGAGAGTACCGCCTGGTCTCCGGAGTCGGAGCCTCCCTCGGCACGTCGTTCCTGCTGCAGCGCATGCAGATGAAAAGCCTGCCCGAGCCCCGCGAGCTGCTCGACACCGTGGTCGGCTCGAATGACTTCCTCGACGCCGCCCCGTTTCGCACCCACCACGACTTCTTCCGCGCCGGCGACGGCAACACCTTCGCCGTCGTGACGCTCGGCGTCAAGAACGGTTTCGTGCGGGAGCCTGCGCGCAGCGGAGCGGGCCCGGCCCTCGAGGAGGCGGACGGAACGGCCGGCGGCGGATCACGTTTCGAGGTGATGGCGCGCCTGGTGGGCGATGCGCCCGGCTTGCCGACCTACGATCTCGCCGGACCGACCGGTCTGCGCCCCGGCGACCAAAGCGGCCCGTCCGGCGCGGACGACTACCGCTTCTATCAGGCCGGAACGTCCGTGAAGCCCGGGCGCTACACCATCTATTACGGGCTCGTCGACCACGGCACGACCCGGATCGACTCGTTCAAGGAATCGCTCACCGTCCCCGACCTGACCTCGGTGGCCCTGTCGCTGAGCGGCATCACGCTGGCCAGCCATCTCGAGTGGCAGTCCGGCGCATGGCCGCCTCCTCCCTATTCGGCCCCCTTCGTCCTCGGAGGGCTCAAGGCGGTGCCGCGCGCCGACGACACTTTCCGCAACGATGAAGATCTGGCCTTTTACTACTCGATCTACGGCTCCGAGACCGACCCGATCGATGGCCGTCCCGATCTCGACGTCGAGTACCTCTTCTACAGCGCGGGCGCCGCCTCGACGGCCGGAGAGCCGTCCTTCGCCCCGCTCGGAAAGCCGATCCACCTGACCCGGCAGCAGAGCCTGGTGCAGGGGTATTCTCTGTCCCTCAAGGACTGGTCGCGAGCCACCTACCGGCTGCGCGTTCAGGTGATCGACAACCTGACCGGGCGGCAGGCGGAGGGCGAGGTGACCTTCCGCGTCCTGTGAGACGCCCGTGAGTTTCGCGCCATGAAGCTGAACCTGAGCGACGAGCCGGTCACCGCCGAGCTCCTCGCGGAGTCGCTGCGACGGGCCGGATCGGCGATCCTCGCCGTGAACGGCACCAGCATGCATCCGACGTTGCAGATGGGCTGGCGCATCTACATCGCGCCGGCGCGCGGGGAGGATCTGCGTATCGGAGAGATCGCGGTGTTCCGCGGCGCCGACTACCTCACGATCCACCGCCTCGTCTGGAGGGAGCGCGGTCCGGCCGGCGAGACCCTGGTCTTCCGGGGTGACTACAACCGCCTGCGCGAGCGCGTGTCCCCCGAGGCGGTGATCGGCCGGGTCAAGGCGGTGGAGGTACCGGGCCGGCGCAAGGGGCTGGAGAAGGTGGTGGCCCTGGAGGGCGACGTCCTGACCTGGTTCTACCGCGCCACGTACGGCCTCTTCGTCCTCGTCCGCCCTCTGCTCCCGGCAGGGAGACCCACGGCGCCCGGCCGGATGGGCCGGCTGGCGCGATCGGTGTTCTCCGGGCTGGAGCGACTCCTGTCGATCTTCCTTCCCGGGCGGCGCTGAACAACGCCGGCCGCGGCCGACGGGATCCTCCTCGCCAGGGCGCGCCCGGCGCGGGGTTCGCGGCGCGTCAAGCCACTGACGAGCCGCAGGCAACGACCCCTCGAGTTCCATCCTTCAAGTCGAAGTTTTCATGGGCCTTCACCTTGACTCTCGATCTTCAAAATCTATATTAAGTCGTTGTATCGCGCGGCACTTGAGAAAGATCCTCGCGGAGGACCTGGCGGCATGAAGAACATACTGGTCGCAGAGGACGACAGGTCTCTGCGCGATGGTCTCGTTCAGGCCATGAACCGGAGTGGCTACAAGGTCCACGTGGCCCAGAACGGCAAGGACGCCCTCGAGAAGATCGAGAGGCAGGTCTTCGACCTCGTGATCGCCGGGCAGCGGATGCCCGGATCCGAAGGCCTCGAGATCCTCCGCAAGGCGCGCTCGACCAACGCCGGCACGATGGTGATCGTGACCGGCGAGAACGGCAGCGGCGCCGCCGAGGCGATGCGCTCGGGCGCGTTCGACTACGTCCAGAAGCCGCTCTCGCTCGAGGCGATCGAGATGAAGATCCAGAGGGCGATGGAGCACCAGAGGCTGGTGGTCCGTCTCACCTCGATGACCCAGCCGCAGGGCGATCCCTCCGATCGCTACGGTCTCGTCGGCAGCTCCGCCGCCATGAAGGAGATCTTCCGGATGATCGACAAGGTGGCGGGATCCAGCGCCACCGTCCTGATCCAGGGGGAGACCGGCACCGGCAAGGAGCGGGTGGCCGAGGCGATCCACCGGAACTCCCCCCGCCGTGACGCCGCCTTCGTGCGCATGAACTGCGCCTCGCTCCCGGACAACCTGCTCGAGAGCGAGCTCTTCGGGCACGAGAAGGGGGCCTTCACCGGCGCCGACCAGATGCGGATCGGCCGCTTCGAGATGGCCAACGACGGCACGCTCTTCCTGGACGAGGTCGGCAACATGAGCGCCAACACCCAGGCCAAGGTGCTGCGCGCCATCCAGAACCAGGAGTTCGAGCGCCTGGGGGGCAGCCGTACGATCAAGGTCGACGTGCGGATCATCGCGGCCACCAACATCAACCTCGAGTCGGCGATCAAGGAGGGGCGCTTCCGTGAAGACCTCTTCTACCGCCTGAACGTCGTGACCCTCATGGTGCCGCCCCTGCGCGAGCGCGTCGAGGACATCGTGCCGCTGGCGGAGCATTTCCTGAAGAGCTTCGCCCGCGAGCTGCGGCGCCGCGTCGGCTCCTTCTCGCCCGACGCCGTGAAACGACTCCAGGAGCACCGCTGGCCCGGCAACGTTCGCGAGCTGGAGAACACCGTCGAGCGCGCCGTGCTGATGTGCGAGAGCGACGCCATCCGCCCGGGGGACCTGACCCTCCTCGACCGCGAGCACACCCTCGGCATGACCCCGCAGCTCGCCGCCGACCTGCTCAACCTCGAGCAGCTCGAGAAGACCGCCCTGCTCGAGGCGCTCAAGCGCAGCAACTGGATCCAGAAGGAAGCGGCCAAGCTCCTCGGCATCAGCAGCCGGGTGATGAACTACAAGGTTCACAAGCACGGCATCACCCACGACCGCTGGAGCAAGAACCGCAACTAGCCCGCCGCCGCTCCGAGGCACCCGCCCCGAATACTCGTTGTCGCCGGTCCAGGACGAGGTATATTCCTGCGAGGCCCTTTCCCATGACTCGCAGGCACCCGATCCTCCTGGCTGCCATCGCGACCCTCGGCACCGGACCACTGATCGGGCAGAGCGTCATCGACCCCGCGCTGCGCGTCGAGATCGTCGTCCAGGGGCTCGCGTCCCCCACGTCGATCGCGTTCCTCTCCCCCCCATTCGGGGCTCCGGGAGAATTCCTGGTGCTGCAGAAGGACGACGGGCGGGTTCTGCGCTTCGGGGGCGCGTCCGCCGGCACGACGGTCCTCGACGCCGCGGTCCATTCCGCCAGCGAACGTGGGCTCCTCGGCATCGCGACCGACCCCGACTTCGTCGACAACCGCTTCGTCTACCTGTATTACACCGAGAGCTCGACCGGTGCCGACACCAGCGACCCGGCCTCGCCGCCGCTTGGGAACCGGGTCTACC
>DASTNM010000028.1:0-2121 GCA_035762745.1 Candidatus Polarisedimenticolia bacterium | reverse complement strand
GTGAACTGCAAAGGGTATGCCTTGCCGCGCCCCTGGCGGATCGGATCGGCCTAATCTCCATGAAATCAACGCCTTGAATAATACCCACCTGACCGGGCGGTAAGGCAGGATAGTCTCGTCTCCGGAACGCTGAGACTTCCTAACGCTGTCGATCGCGCCGCGTCGCCGAGACGAACCGCTTGAAAGGATTGGATTTTATGACGCCAGTCTCAACTAAGGTATAACCCTGAAAGGTTGAGACCCTGTTCAGGGGCAGGGGAGATCGAAGATCTGCCGGCGCCCCAGGTCGGCGCGCTCGACCCGGTCGACCGTCCGCCCCGAAAGCGCCAGAACATGATCGACCAGATGCCAAAGATCGAGGTCGGGGAGGATCCTGCCGAAGGGGGGCATCGGGTTGCGGCCGTGACCGATCTTCCAGAAAATCTCCCCCGCGCTCAGCGCACCGATCCGGGCGGGGTCGGTAAGGTCGGCCGGTCTCACCTTGAGGTCCCCCGCCGCCTCGCCATCGCCGCGCCCCCCCGCTCCATGGCAGGAGGTGCAGTGTTTCGCGAAGAGAGCCGCCCCACGCTCGCGGGAGAGTGATGATGAAGGATAGGGGCTGTGCAGGGCTCTCGCCTCGGGTGGAGCGACCCAGGGTTCGTCCGTCGCCGACGCCGCCCCCCAGGAGATCGTGAAGGCCAGCGCCAGAGCCGGCCCAAGCGCCGGCGTGCGGGAGCGCATGGCGCAGAGATTAGCACCGGCGGTGGTCAGAGGACGACAGGGTAGATCTTGCGGTGCACGTAGGCCCGGTCGAGCGTCTGGCGCCCTCCCAGGTCCCAATGCACCAGTGCCACGAACTGCTCCTTGACGAAGCAGCGCGGCAGGATCGCCGACAGATCCTCGGCGGTGAAAATCGGCAGGTGCTTCGCCCTTCCTTCGAGGGCGTCGCGGCCGGGCAGAATCGCCTCGAGGCTCGGCCCCGCGTCGAACAGTGCCGCTTCAAGCAGCGGCATCTCGCTCCTGGCGCGTGGCGTCATCCGGGCGAAGGCCAGCGGAGCGGCGTCGCGCCGGCCCGGCTCGCCCGGCCGCGAGTCGAGATTGAGACCGGTGTGGAGGGCGAAGTCGTCCGGCCCGTCGGGGCGGGGATCGGCGGGCCGTCTGCCCGGCTTGAGCGTGATGGTGGCCGGCCTGCCGTCGCGCTCGAATCGCAGGCTGACGCTCCGTCCCGGCTCCAGGTCGAGCACGGCGTCGAGCGCCTCGAAGCGGTCTCCGACCGGACGCTCGCCGATCGCCGTGATCCGGTCGCCCACCTGAAGCCCGGCCGCGGCGGCCGGGCTTCCGGGCATCACCCGCCGCACCCTCACCGCGGTGTCGTCCTCCCGGGGGGGGCCGGAGCCGGAGGCGAGCAGGGGATCATCCAGAAGGAGACCGATGAAGGGCCAGGGGAGGGCCGGGGTCGACAGCATCAGTCGGAGCGCGCGGCGCGCGTGTGCCGCCGGGATGAAGAGCCCCACAGGCGACGGGGTGGGGTGCGATCCCTCGGAGGCATAGGAGACCAGGAGGCTCGGGATGCCGAGCAGCCGGCCCGCCGAATCGAGGAGCGCCCCACCGGAATCTCCGGGGCCGACCGGCGCCTCGACCTCGCACCAGAACTCGATAGGCCGCGCGCCGGCGCGCACGTGCCGGTGCGGCCCTATCCGCCCCGGCGCCACCTCCGTTCCGCGGTCGGCGCGATTCCCCAGGACGAAAGCGACGCTCCCGGAGGGGGGGAGCGGCTCGTCCGAGAAGGGGATGGCGGGCAGCCCGATCCCCGGCGCCCGCAGCAGCGCCAGGTCGGAGGCCTCGTCGACCGACACCACCGCGGCATCGATCTCGCGGCCGGTCAGGAGGCGCACGTGGACCTCGCGGGCGCCTGCCACGACGTGCGCGTTGGTCAAGATCAGCCCCTCTTCCGAAATGACGACTCCCGACCCGGCCCCGAGCCCCTCCACCTCCTCGTTCCGGAAGCGGCCGTTGTGGAAGATCGGCACCTTCTCCACCTCGCGCACGCCGACCCCGACCACCGAGGAGAGGGCCGCCGCCACGGCGGGTGGGATCGTCGAGTCGGCCGTCGATCCGGGGCCGCTTCGGGCGGGCAGCAGC
>DASTNM010000027.1:0-2443 GCA_035762745.1 Candidatus Polarisedimenticolia bacterium | reverse complement strand
GCTGAACACGGCGGAGTTCAAGGCAGCAAAGAAGTTGTCGCTCGAGGGAACCACCGAGCCGAGGTATCGCTGGACCAGGGCGGGATGCTCCCGCACCGCCTCGGAGAACGAGCAGAAGACGATGCCCAGCTCGGCCAGCTTCTCCTTGAAGGTGGTGGCCACCGAGACGCTGTCGAAGACGGCGTCCACGGCCACCCCCGCCAGCGCCTTCTGCTCGCTGAGCGGGATGCCGAGCTTCGCGTAGGTCTTCAAGAGCTCGGGATCGACCTCCTCCAGGCTCTTGGGGCGATCGGCCTGCGACTTGGGGGCGGAATAATAGATGATGTTCTGGTAGTCGATCGTCGGGTAGTGCACGTTGGCCCAGGTCGGCTCCCGCATCGTCAGCCAGTTCCGGTAGGCCTTCAGGCGCCACTGCAGCATGAACTCCGGCTCGTTCTTCTTGGCCGAGATGAGCCGGACGATCCCCTCGTCGAGCCCGCGCGGGATGGTGTCTGCGTCGATGTCGGTGACGAAGCCGTACTTGTACTCCCGTCCGGTCAGGTCCCGGATCGTCTTGGCGGAGGAGGTCATCGGCATCCCCTCAGGCGCGGCGTCTCGGCCGGAGCCCTCTTGTCGAGCATGGCGGTCATCCCCTGCTCGCTGCGCACGAGCTCGGAGAGCTTCGTCTGCTTGAGCACCCTGTCCAGCAGCGTCTCCAGCACCCCCCACAGCGAGCGGAGGGAGCAGTCACCCATGTGGGTGCAGATCGCAAGGTCCCCGCTGAACTTGGTGCAGTAGTCGGTGTCGTAGAGCTTGCCGCCCAGGGCCGCGAGGACTTCCGAAACGCTCACCCCGGAGGCATCACGTGCGAGCGTGTACCCGCCCGTCCGTCCCAGGACGCTCCTCACCAGGCCGGCCTTGCGCAGTCGGCTGATCAGCTTGGCGACGTGCGGGACCGTCAGCCCCTCCTCGCGGGCGATCTCCCCGAGGGTCAGGGGGCTGCCGTCGCCGGAGCGCTGCCGCCGGGCGAGCTGGAGAAGGCAGCGCAGTCCGTATTCCTCCTGAGCCGAGACCTTCATGACCTCGCACCTCCAGGAACGAGGTGATTTTATTAAATGTGTACCAAACTGTCAACGAATAAATCGCCCGCGGTCTCCCCGAGGTGCCCGGGAGTGATTCGCGCCGCGAAGCGGACCCGTCCCCGGCGGGCGCAGGGCACGGCGCCTCGTTCTGGGGCGACCTCGTCGCCCGGTCCGCTTGATCCGCCGCTGCCCCGGCGGTACGATGCGACTTTCCCGAGGAGAACGATGCCGGCCACGACCGGGACCGCGAAGGGGTTCGAAGGGCTGCAGGTCGCCGCGTTCGAGAGCCGCCTGGCCGACGAGATGGCCCACCTGATCCTGTACCACGGGGGCCGGCCGCTCGTCGCCCCGTCGATGCGCGAGATCCCCCTGGAGGAGAATCGCGAGGCGCTCGCCTTCGGTGAGCGGCTCCTGGCCGGCGAGTGCGACGTCCTGATCCTGCTGACCGGGATCGGCGCCCGGACCCTGGTCGAGGCTCTCGAGACCCGACACCCACGGGCCCGGGTGCTCGAGGCGCTGGCGCGGGTCCAGCGCGTCTGTCGCGGACCGAAGCCGGTGGCGGCGCTGCGCTCGCTGGGGCTCGATCCGGGGATCACGGTGCCCGAGCCGAACACCTGGGTCGAGCTCCTGCGCACGCTCGACGAGAAGACACCGGTCGGCGGCCGCCGCGTGGCCGTGCAGGAATACGGAGTCAGCAACGACGAGCTGATCCAAGGTCTGCGCGAGCGCGGGGCGGAGGTCATCCGCGTGCCGCTCTACCGCTGGGCCTTCCCCGAGGATCTCGCGCCGCTCCACGCCGCGATCGAGGCGATCGCCGGCGGGCGGGTCGACGTCGTGCTCTTCACCAACACGCACCAGGTCGACAACGTCCTGCGCGCCGCCCGTGAGAGCGGGCTGGAGGAGCGGCTGAGGGCCGCCCTCGCGCGCCTCGTGGTCGCCTCGGTCGGACCGATCGCCAGCCAGGGTCTGCGGGAGGCCGGCCTGCCGGTCGACCTCGAGCCGCCCCATCCGAAGATGGGGCCGCTGGTCCGGGAGGCGAGCCTGCGCTGCCGCGAGATATTGGCCGCCAAGCGCGCCGGAGGCCAGGGCGTCGAGTCGATCGTGCGGCACCCCCCCGCCGCCGGGAGCGCCTCCGGCCCGGCGACGCACGAAGCGGCCGGCGATCCGCTCGCCCGCAGTCTCTTCCTCAAAGCCTGCCGCCGTGAGCCGACCTCGGTGACACCGGTCTGGCTGATGCGCCAGGCCGGGCGCTACATGAAGGAGTACCGCGAGATCCGTGCGCGCGTCCCGTTTCTCGATCTGTGCAAGAATCCCGACCTGGTCGCCGAGGTGACGGTCTATGCGGTCGAGCGTCTCCGAGTCGACGCCGCGATCATCTTCGC
>DASTNM010000026.1:0-4563 GCA_035762745.1 Candidatus Polarisedimenticolia bacterium | reverse complement strand
TCCCCCCTGGGCCCGACCGAAACGCTGAGATCGAGGCCCGCCAACGCGGGAGGTGGCTCTTCATGTCGACGACCTACGACGCGGTGATCATCGGCGGCGGCCACAACGGGCTCGTTTCGGCGGCCTACCTGGCGCGAGCCGGCATGAAGACGCTCGTCCTGGAGCAGCGCCACGTCCTGGGCGGCGCCGCCGTCACCGAGGAGGTCTTCCCCGGCTTCAAGTTCTCCGTCTGCTCCTACGTGGTCTCCCTCCTGCGGCCGGAGATCATCCGCGAGCTGGACCTGCCGCGCCACGGGCTCGAGATCCTGCCGCTCGACGGCACCTTCACCCCGATGCACAGCGGCGACTACCTCTGGCGCGTGAACGACCACGGCAAGACGGTGCGCGAGATCAGGCGCCACTCCAAGCTCGACGCCGAGGCGTACGAAGAGTTCGGCCAGGCGATGGTGCAGATGTGCCGCTTCGTCAAGCCGATCCTCAGCATGACGCCTCCCGACCCGACCTCGCTCGATCCGCGCGGCCTGATGAAGCTGCTGTTCCTCGGCCGGCGCTTCCAGGCGCTCTCGGGTCAGGACAAGTACAACCAGGTCCAGCTCATGACGATGAGCGCCATCGATTTCCTCGACCAGTGGTTCGAGACCGACGTGCTCAAGGCGACCATGTCGGCCTCCGGGATCATCGGCACCTTCCTCGGCGTGCGCTCTCCCGGCACCGCCTACGTCCTGCTGCACCATTACATGGGGGAGATCGACGGGGCGTTCCGCTCGTGGGGCTTCGCGCGCGGCGGCACCGGGGCGATCAGCAACGCCATCGGCGACGCGGCCCGCGAGGCGGGGGTCGAGATCCGCACCAAGGCGCCGATCGCGAAGATCCTGGTCAAGGACGGCAGGGCGAAGGGGGTGGTGCTGCAGAACGGCGACGAGATCCAGGCCGACGTCGTCTCGTCCAGCGTCGACCCCAACCTCACCTTCCTGAAGATGATCGACGCGGGAAGCCTGCCCGACGAGTTTCTCGAGGAGGTGCGGCGCTACAAGTTCCGCGGCTCCTCCGGCAAGGTGAACATGGCGCTCGACGCGCTGCCCGACTTCAAGTGCCTGCCGGGGCCGGGGGCCCACCTGCGCGGCGCCATCTCGATCTCGCCCAGCGTCGAGCACATGGAGCGCGCCTACGACGACGCCAAGTACGGCCAGTTCTCGCGCCGGCCGTACATCGACATCGTCATCCCGAGTCTCACCGACCCGTCGGTCGCGCCGCCGGGCAAGCACGTCATGTCCTGCTTCGTGCAGTACGCCCCCTACAAGCTGAAGGAGGGGCCGCAGGACTGGGACCGGCAGCGCGAGGCGTTCGGCGACACCGTGGTCGACAGCATCGCGCAGTTCGCGCCGAACCTCAAGAGCATCATCCGCCACCGCCAGGTCGTCACGCCGCTCGACCTCGAGCGCGAGTTCGGCCTGTCGGAGGGGAACATCTTCCAGGGCGAGCTGTCGCTCGAGCAGCTCTTCTTCCTGCGCCCGGTCCCCGGCTGGGCGCAGTACCGCACCCCGGTGAAGAACCTCTACATGTGCGGCTCGGCGACCCACCCCGGCGGCGGGATCATGGGCGCCAACGGCCGGATCGCGGCGATGGAGATCCTGAAGGACTGGGCGAAGGGGGCGATCTAGACATGGCCACGGCGCGCGACGTCGTCATCATCGGCGGGGGCCATAACGGCCTCGTGACTGCCTTCTACCTGGCCCGTGCCGGCCGCAAGCCGCTGGTGCTCGAGCGCCGGCCGGTCGCCGGCGGCGCCGCGATCACCGACGAGTTCCATCCGGGGTTCAAATGCTCGACCCTGGCCCACACGGGCGGGCCGCTGCGCGCCGACGTGGCGCGCGACATGCAGCTCGAGACGCGCGGCCTGCAGATCCTCCGGCCCGAGACGCGTGTCTTCGCCCCCTCGCCCGAGGGGCGCGCCCTCGTCCTTTACGGCGACGTGGCGCGCACCGCCCAGGGGATCGCGACTTTCTCGAAGAAGGACGCCGCGAAGTACACCGAGTTCCACCAGAGCCTGCGGCGCATCGCCTCCGTCCTGGGAGACCTCGAGTCGATGGCGCCGCCGTCGGTCGACCACCCCTCGGCGGGCGACCTCTGGAGTCTCCTCAAGACCGGCCGGCGCTTCCGCGCCCTGGGCAAGAAGGACATGTTCCGTCTCCTGCGCTGGGGGCCGATGGCGGTGGCCGATCTCGTGGCGGAGTGGTTCGAGACCGAGCTCCTGCGCGGGACGATCGCCGGGCGCGGCATCTTCGGCACCTTCCTCGGCCCTTGGTCGGCCGGCACCAGCGCCGTGCTTCTGCAGCGCGCCGCCGCCGACGGCGGCGAGGCGGCCGGCGACGTGTCGTTCGTGCGCGGCGGCATGGGGGCGCTGACCCAGGCGATGGCCGCCGCGGCGCGCGCCGCCGGGGCCGAGATCCGCACCGGCGCCGACGTCGCGCGGATCAGCGTGAAGGACGGTGCGGCCAAAGGAGTGGTCCTGACGACCGGCGAGGAGATCGCGTCCCAGGCGGTCATCTCCAACGCCGATCCCCGCCGCACCCTGCTCGGGCTCGTCGACCCGCTGCACCTCGAACCGGACTTCCTGATCAAGATGCAGCATTACCGCTGTGTCGGCTACACCGCCAAGGTGAACCTGGCCCTCTCGGGGCTGCCGGCGTTCACGGCCCTCAAGGGGCCCGGCGGCGACGGCGCCGCGGCCCTCTCCGGCCGCATCCACATCGGGCCGGAGATCGACTATCTCGAGCGCGCCTACGACGACGCCAAGTACGGCGACTTCTCGAAGGCGCCGTACATGGACATCACCATTCCATCGATCGCCGACCCCTCCCTGGCCCCGCAGGGGAAGCACGTGATGTCGATCGTGGCGCAGTTCGCCCCCTACAAGCTGAAGAAAGGGGACTGGGCGACCCGGCGCGAGGAGCTCGGAGACACGGTCGTGAAGGCGCTAGCCGCCTACGCCCCCGATCTGCCGGGACGCGTCCTCCAGGGACAGGTGATCACACCGAAGGACCTCGAGGAGACCTACGGACTGACCGGCGGACAGATCTACCACGGTGAGCTGGCGCTCGACCAGCTCTTCACCATGCGCCCGCTTCTCGGCTGGGCCCGCTACGCGACGCCGATCAGGAGCCTCTTCCTGTGCGGTTCCGGAACGCATCCAGGCGTCGGCGTCACCGGCGCCTCGGGTGCCAACGCGGCGCGCGAGATCCTCAAGACCCTGCGCTGATCGCCACGATCCACGGCTCGTGACGCGAACCATAACGCGGCGTCACGATACGACGCGGCACCCGCTCTTCACGCGCCGGCGTGCGGGAGCCGGGCGGCGCTCAACGGCCGATGCCACGGTAGAGATCGACGTAGCGCCGGGCGGCGAGGCCCCAGGAGAAGTCCTGCGCCATCGCCCGGAGCTGCAGGGCGCGCCAGGCGTCGGGAGCATCGCGGCGCAGGGCCAGCGCGCGGCCGACCGACCTTGCGACGTTCTCGACCGTGAGGCCGGAGAAGACGAAGCCGGTTCCGGCGCCCGGCGACTCCCCTTCGTCGCGCACCGTGTCGGCCAGCCCCCCGGTCCGGTGCACGACCGGGATCGTGCCGTAGCGCATGGCGTGCATCTGGACCAGGCCGCAGGGCTCGTAGCGCGAGGGGACCAGGACGAGGTCGCAGCCGGCGACCAGGAGGTGGGACAGCCTCTCGTCGTAGCCGACCCGCAGGGCGACGCGTCCGGAGTGATCGGCGCAGGCCCGTTCGAGGACTTCGACGATCGACCTCTCTCCGGATCCGAGGACGACGAGATCGGCGCCGGCCTCGACGAGCCGCGGGATGGCCCCGGCCAGGACGTCGATCCCCTTCTGGTGGACCAGGCGCCCGACCACACCGAGCAGCGGGCGTTCGGACGGCGCCAGGTGGAAGGATTCGTGCAGCGCGCGGCGCGCCGCCGCCTTCCCCTCGAGACTCGCGGGGCCGAACGGCCGCGGCAGGTGGGGATCGGATGACGGGCTCCAGGTGTCGTAATCGGCTCCGTTCAAGATGCCGACCAGGTCCGCGGAACGCCGCAGCAGCAGGGCGTCGAGACCGAACCCTCCCTCCGGGGTGAGGATCTCGCGCCCGTAGGTCGGGCTGACGGTCGTGATCCGGTCGGCATACGCCACGCCGGCCTTCAAGAGATTGATCCCGCCGTGGTCCTCGATCCCCTCGGGCCGCAGCACCTCGCGCAGGGCCGCACCACCCAGAGACAGCCAGTCGGCCTCTTCCGCGCCGAAGCGGCCCTGGTATCCGACGTTGTGCAGGGTCAGGACGGTCGCCGGACGGCGCCGGAAGAAGACGGCGTAGCGCGCGAAGAGAGGCACCAGGGCGGTGTGCCAGTCGTGCACGTGCAGAACGTCGGGTGGCGTTTGGGCGCGGGCGGCATACTCGCAGACGGCGCGCGACAGGAGGGTGAAGCGGCGGGCATTGTCGCGGTACTCCCCGCCCGGCGGGCCGTAGATCCCCGGACGCGCGAAGAGCTCCTCGCACTCGACGAGAGTGGTGTGGACT
>DASTNM010000025.1:0-2869 GCA_035762745.1 Candidatus Polarisedimenticolia bacterium | reverse complement strand
TGCCGCTTCAGGGTAGGGCGATGGGGGTGAAGCAGTTCAAGTGGCTCCTGCAGCCTACAGTGGGCGTCGAGTACGACGACATCACAGGGGCTTCAGCAGGCGTCGCCACTAGCAGCAGGGGTCGCGTCATCGGCAACTTGGAGGCTGACCTCTACCCGTGGGCCGGTCGGTTCGACAAGCGGCTTATCCTCAGCGTCAAGTACGGATTCCGGCTGGACGTGTACGAGAGTCGCGACCTGAACGATCCGCGTGACCGCCATTATCTGCGGACCGCGTCCCTAACCTACTACCTCTCAGGGGAGAAGGTAGGTGTGGGATTGGATCGTGTCGACGGGGAGAATCCGAGCACCGGTCTCGCGGATCAGGAGTACACACAATTCTCGCTCAAGGTGAAGCGCTGACTGGCGCAACGCGTGAACGTGGTTCTCGCTCGACAACCAGGGCCTTACGACGATGAAGAAGCGTCTCGTCATCTGCTGTGACGGTACGTGGAACACCCCGGACTCGAAGGACCGGGGGAAAGTGTGTCCGACGAACGTTGTGAAGATGACCCTGTCCACCGCAGAACAGGATCCGCAACGCATACAACAGAGAGTCTATTACGACAAGGGGGTGGGGACGGCTTGGTACGAGCATCTGAGCGGCGGAGCGTTCGGGTATGGCCTGTCCGAGAACATCAAGCAGGCTTACAGGTACTGCGTCGAGAACTACGAGCTAGGAGATGAGTTGTTCTTCTTCGGCTTCAGCAGGGGAGCGTACACGGCCAGGAGCACCGTTGGCCTGATCCGGAACTGCGGCATGCTCAAGAAGGAGCACGCGGGACGCCTCGAGGAAGGCTACAGCCTCTATCGCCGGAGAGACAGCGAGTCGCACCCGAAAAGCGTCGAGGCTCAAGTTTTCAGACGAATGTACGCCCATGAGGTCCGGATCAAGTTCATCGGGGTGTGGGACACCGTTGGTGCCCTGGGAATACCAGGGGGAGGGCTGCGGATGTCAAACACTTGGTGGCAGTTTCACGACGTCGCCCTCAGCAGTCACGTGGACAACGCTTTCCAGGCCCTGGCCATCGACGAACACCGAAAGGTCTTCGAGCCGGCAATCTGGCAACAGCAGGCGCACGCGGTGGGTCAAAGCCTGGAACAGGTCTGGTTCGCTGGCGCCCATTCCAACGTCGGTGGCGGATACTTCGACTCCGGCCTGTCCGATATCGCCTTCCAGTGGATGAAAGGAAAGGCAGAGGGCTGCGGTCTTGCGTTCAGAGAGGACTATGTGAGGGAGGTGATTCATCCCAACACCCGTGGCGAGCTGAGGGACTCGAAGGTAGGGATGTATAGCATCTTCCCCGACTACTTACGACCCATCGGGAAAGTCCAAGGTGGAGCGGAATCTGTAGATCGAAGCGCAGTAGAGCGCTTGAATCGCAAAGTGACTCCCGAATATAGGCCCCGTAACCTGGCCGACTACCTCACATCGCAGCATTAGAGCGGGATCGGATGTCACTACAGAAAAGTCCATCCGGGTCTAAAGTGACACAGAAACGAACGCGCTCGTCGGCGCAACCTATGCCCGGGCAACCTAAAACCAGAACGGGCTCCTTATGGCTCCCCGGCTGTTAACCCGCCGGTCCCGGAGTTCGAAGAGAGTTGCGCTTGGGGAACCAGACCTCATCCTTCTCGAAATGGCGGGTCGCTGGTTGGGGCCCGCCTCTTCATTTCCGCCGAGTGTCCACGTTTGTGCGCGGGCTCCCGCGCCTGAGCGTCACGCTAGGCCCGGCTCGGGAGAACCCACAAGACCAGTGATCTTCGAGAACGGGAGGACGCGCATCAGCCAGATGGATCTCGTCCATCAGAGACGGGAGAATCACAAAGGGACGTGTTTAGTGCGAGCGGTCCGAGAGAGCGATCTTCCGCAGCACCGCGTTCACGACGCGATCACAGCGCGTCAGGTGGAATTGGAACGCATCAGGGCTCGTCGAACCGGCGCGGTGGTAAAGCTCGTCGCGCAGGAGTGAACGCGCCCGAGACAGCCGCGTCTTGACCACGTCCTCGGAGACCCCGAGGCACTCCGCCGTCTCGGCCGTGGTCAATCCCTCGACCTCGCGCAGCACGAACACCGCGCGATAATCGTGCGAGAGACTATCGATCGCCGCCTCGAGGAGAGTCTTCATCTCGTGATCGAACATTTGTCGCTCCGGGTCTCGGTCCGCGGGCGCGGGAGCCGCAGCATCCCGAAGCGGGAGTTCCGATTCCGCGTCGAGGGCGTCGAATCGGTTCGATCGCCGGGCACGGGCGAGCGCCTCGTAAACGGCGATCTTGGTGAGCCACGTCGGGAAGCTGGCCCGGTTGGCAAACTGGTCGAGGTGGACATAGGCGCGAACATAGGCCTCTTGCATGACGTCTTCCGCTTCGCTGTCGTTGCCCAGGATGGATCGAGCCACACGATACACCCGCTGGTTGTATCGCCGCATGAGGACTTCGAAAAGGGCGGTATCACCGGCCTTGACACGCTCGACGACCTCCCCGTCGGAGAGCGAGCATGCAATTCGATCTTCCCTTGTCGCCGGAGTCTGCACGGGCGCCATGTCTCCTGCTCTCCTACCCCTAATAGAGTCGACGGCCCGCGAAAGGTGACAGGCCTTCTGAACCCCACACGGTCACCTTTCGTAGCCTGCCGACTCAGTATGAGTGACAACGGATTATGACCTGGGAGGAGACGCGATGCAAATCAACCGAGAGATTCCCTTTCCAAATTCGGCCTGGTGGGCGCTGAGGCTCGGTCTCGGCCTCGGCCCGTTCCTGGCCGGTCTCGACAAGTTCTTCAATCTTCTGACCGATTGGGGGATGTATCTCAGCCCCTGGGTCGAGCGGCT
>DASTNM010000024.1:0-9514 GCA_035762745.1 Candidatus Polarisedimenticolia bacterium | reverse complement strand
GGCGATGTTCTGCTCGGTGCCGATCCAGAGCGGCAGCAGGTCCTCCTCGGTGACGTCCGGGATGCGGATGATGTGCGGCGTCAGGGTCAGCACGATGTCGGTCTGCGTGACGTTGGTCTCGGTGTTGCCGAACAGGCGGCGCACGATCGGGATCTTCGACAGCCCGGGCAGGCCGGACATCGACTTGCGCTCCTCCTCGCGGATCAGGCCGGCGAGGAGGTTGGTCTCCGCGTCCTTCAGGCGGATCGTGGTGTCGATCTCGCGCGTGCCGATGATCGGCTGCGTCAGCCCGCCACCGGCCGACACCTGGCCCGAGAGGGACGACACCTCGACCTTGAGCTTGAGAGTGATCTCCTTGTTGTGGTGCACGCGCGGCTCGATGTCGATGTTGATGCCGACGTTCTGGTAGGTGAACGAGGTGATCGGCACCCCGACGGTCCCGCCGACGGTCGGCGCGGCGTTGAAGGTGGTGGTCGGGATCGGGATGCGGTCGCCGATGCGCACCGTCGCCTTCTCCCCCTCGCTGACGCGCACCTGGGGCTTGGCGATCACCTGGGCGTCGGCGTCGGTCTTCAGGAAATTCACCACGACGCCGGGGATCGGGCCGAGGAGGTACGAGCCGGCCTGCTTGAGGAGGTCGAGGTTGTTGAGCGGCACCGAGCCGCCGCCGCCGTACGTCAGGCTGACCGACTTGCCGCTGCCCCCGCCCGGCCCGGCGCCGAACAGGTCGACCCCGAGGTTCTGCAGGAGCGTGCGGTTGATCTCCAGGAGCTCGATGTCGACGATCAGCTCCGAGCGCGACTTGTCGTTCGATTCGATGATCTTCTGCGCCACCTGCACGCGGTCGGGGGTGTCGCGGATGGTGATGGCGTTCAGGCGGTCGTTCTGCGCCAGCTGGCGGGCGTCGAGAAGCGTGCGCAGGAGCACCTGCACGTCCTTGACGTCGGCATTGCTCAGGTAGAAGGTCTGGATGACGAGATCGTCCAGCTCCTTGTGCTTCTGCTGGTTGTCGTCGGCGATCAGGATCGTGTTCTCGTCCCAGATCTTGTAGAAGTGCTTGTTCATCGTCATCAGCGTGTCGAGGGCACGCTCGAAGGTGACGTCGGCCAGGTCGACCGAGATGTTCTTGTCCATGGTCAGCCGATCGTCGTAGATGAAGTTGATCCCCGAGGCCTTCGACAGGGCGTCGTAGACCTTCTTCACCTTCTCGTCCTTGAAGCGCAGGACGATCGGGATGTTCGAGGCGGGGTTGAGGCGCGGCGCCTCGTGGCCCGGGGTGGCCTTGGCCTTGCGCTTCATCTTCTCCATCTCGGAGAGGTCCTGCTGCTGGAGCTTCTGCCACTCCCCCAGCGCCTTGGCCAGCTCGTTGGCGGCGTACTGGTGCGACGGATCCAGGTAGACGACCTGCTGGAACTCGGCGATGGCGGCCTCCAGGCGCCCGGCCTGCACGTAGGCCTGCCCCTTGGTGAAGTGCTCCTGGGCCGCCTTCATCTTGGCGCGCGACAGGGCGACCTTGAAACGCGTGCTGTCGGGCTTGCCTGCGACGGCGCGCGAGAACAGCAGCACCGCCCGGTCGTAGTTCTCGGACCTGAGCTCCTTCTCGCCCACGCGATAGGCGCGGCTGGTGGCGCAGCCCGCCTGCACGATGAGCAGCGCCAGCGCCGCCGCGACGGCGCGGCGGACGGGCCGCGGCCCGGCGCCTCCCGGATGGTTTATCGCCTCGATCACCTCGTCACCTCCCCTCCGTCCTGACCCGGCGCTCAATACGAACTGCTCATCGGGAGGGTCTGCGACTCTCCCTTGAACTGCGGATCGGTGAAGCCGAACTTGATCGACTCGTAGCCGATCTCCAGGATCGTGATCCCCTTCGAGACCTCGTCCCCCTGCTTGGCGAAGACCAGGTCCTTGCCGTCGTGCAGCACGGCGATCTTGTGATCCGGGGGGCCGATGTAGCCGATGAACTTGAAGTTGACCGGCGGCGGCTGCGGCTTCGGAGGCGGCGGAGGCGGCTGGTTCGCCAGCTCCTGCTGCCTCTGAATCTCGATCTTCTGCTGCTGCTCCGCCTGCTGTCGCGCCAGCTCCTCCGCCCGCAGCCGTTCCGCCTCGGCCTGCTGGCGCGCCTTCTCGATCGCCTCCTTCTCCGCCGGCGTCAGCGGCGGCGGCGGGGGGACCGGGATCACGCCGAACTGGAAGATGTTGCGCCCCGAAGGATCGTACGCCGGACGGGGGGCGGAGAGCGAGGCCCACTGCACCGGGAAGATCCTCAGGCCCGAGAGGTCGGTGCGGGCTCCCGCCCCTCGCCGGCCGCCCGACGACGAGCCGCCCGGCTGGTCGCCGACGAGGTTATGCCAGACGACGAAGGCGATGGCCACCAGCAGGGCGCCGAGAAGGACCTCGTTGCGTTTCTCCTTCAAACCGGCCATGGCGCCCTCAGGCCGCCGCCGGAGCGGCCCGGCCCGACGGGCGCTCCGGCGAGCGGAAGTAGGTGGCGATCTTGATCGTCAGGCTGAGCATGGCCCCGCCTTCCTTCGCACCGGTCAGCTCGACGCTGTCGACGATCAGCAGGTGCTGCGACGTCTCGATCCGGTCGATGAACTGCCGCAGGTTCGGGTAGCCGCCGACCAGAGGGATGGTGATCTCGAAACGTGTCAGGTCGGTCCCCTCCACCGGGGTCGGGTTGTAGTCGATCGACTCCGGATCGATACGGAACTCGGAGGCGATGGCGCGAACCTCCTTCTGGATCGAGATCATCCGGTCGGTCTGCGTCCCCAGCCGGTTGGTGTAGAAGTCTTCCAGCCGGCCCGTCTCCTCGTCGTAGTGCGCCACCAGGTCGCGCATCGCCTGGCAGCGCTCGCCCGCCAGGCGCACCGTCCGGCGCGCCTCGTTGCGTCCCTCCTCGAGGGCCTGCCGCGCCCGCACGCGCGGCAGGTTGAAGAAGATGTAGAAGGCACCGTTCAGCAGCAGCAGGGCTCCGAGGACCGCCACGATCCACCAGAGGTCCTCGCGCAGGTCGAAGCGCCTGGCGGTCATGGAGCGACCTCCGACGACCCGAGCGTCTCCTCGCGGATGGGGCGGTCGGCGATCGGCTCCCCCCCGGCGACCGCCACGACATGGTAGAGCCCGTCCCCCCGGCGGCTGACCCTGTGCCGGGCCGCCCGCGCCAGCAGCGTGATCGCCTCGTCGAGCCGCCGGCCCGCGAGCTGGGCCGTCACCTTCTCCTTCCGGTCGACCCCGGCGTCGTACTCGAAGCGCACCCCGTGGGCCCGTGACAGGGCGTCGTAGATCTCGCCGACCGGGCGGGACGTGAAGTTCAGCGACTCGTCGAGGCGCTGCGCCGGTGTCGCCGCAACCGCGCCTGTGGCCGGCGTGGTCGCCGCGCCGCCGGGCGCCGGAGACGTCATCGCGGCCCCGCGCCCGGGGACCGCCGTGTTCGTCTCGCGGGGCGGAGGCGCGGTCCCGGCCGCCGGCGTCGTGGCGCGGGCCGCGGCCGCGCTTCCCTTTCCTTTCGGCGCGGCCGCCTTGTGGTCCACCTTCTTCGGCGGCGCCGCGCCCGGCGGCACGTAGACCCCTCCGGGCGCCGCGACCAGCCGGGCCAGGACCTCCGGCGTGCGCGGCCGTCCGTCCCTGCCGACGGTGCCGATCGCCGGCCGCGTCGGGGGCGCGGAGGCCTTCCCGGGCGGGGCGATCGTCGCCGCCGCGGCGACCTTCGGGGACGGGGCCGGTGTGGCGGGCGGCGTGGGTGCGGTCGGCTGCGCCGTCGCCGGCGCCCCCGGCCCGCTCCCGCCCGCGGCCACGACCGCGGGGGCTGCGTGGAGCGGCATGTAGTCGAAGTTCAGCGTGAAGGTGATCTCCGGCCGGCTCGGATTCAGCTTGCGCTCGTTGGCCGGATAGACCCGCAGGAAGACCTGGTTCTTGAGCAGGCGGTCCTCCAGGTCGATCAGCGCCCCGTGATTCTTCGCCACTCCCTGCAGGTGGACGACGCTGCCCTCCGCCTTGATGCTGGGACGGATCGAAGTGGCCATGACGTCCGGCGGCATCACCGCCTCGAGGGTGTTGAACAGCAGAGTCCAGGAGAAGCCGCGCCCCAGGATCAGCTCGTTGGCGAACCGGCCGCGCTCGTAGACTCCCCTGAAGTTGCGTGCCTGGATCTCCTTGGACAGCCGGCGCTCCTCGTCGTCGAGGCTCGCCAGGCGGACGCGGTCCTTCTGCTCCTCCTCCTGCAGCCGTGCGTAGGTCGCGCCGTGGTTCAGGAAGACGTAGAGATTGGCTGCGGTCGCCAGGGCAAGCGCCGCGACCACTCCCGCCAGGACCGAGCCGACCACCCGGTTGTTGCGGAACGGTCGGGTCGCGACGTTCAGCGTGATCGCCTTCACGCCCGCCTCCCCGCCACCGCCCCCACCGCCGGGGCGCAGCGCTCGGCCATCGGCGCCTCGAGGCTCAGCGGACCGGCGATCGGCACCAGCCGCGGCAGCTCGAGAAGCTCCACCTCGCAGCCGACCTCGCCGGCCACCACCTCACGGACCCGCCCGGACTCGACACCGCAGGAGCGCACCAGCGCCCTGGCGATGCCGCGCCCCAGGAGCTTCTCCTGGTAGAAGGCCAGCGAGGTGTAGATCTCACGCCTGATCCCGGCCAAGTCGTCGCTTCCGCCCTCCGCGGAATGCGGCTTGCAGCGGTAGAAGATCATCTCGTCGTGACGCACGATCAGCAACGACAGATAGTGCGGCGTGAGGTTGAGGAGCAGGGCGTCCTTCGCCTCCGCGCGCGGGACATCCAGACGGGCGCGGACGAGATTGTAGAGCTCGAAAGTCGACAGCCCGACGAGCCCGGGCCAGAAACCGGCGGCGCCGAGCAGCGCCTCGTACTGCTCGACGACGGCACGGTGGATGAAGACCGCCAGGACCGAGACCCCCGCGGGGCCCGAGGCCGACGAAGGTCCGCCCGACACGACCATCAGGTCGGTCACCGCCTCCTCCGGCTTGAAGGGCAGCGATTTGGCCATGCGGAAGAGCACCAGGTCGAGCAGATCCCGCCTGGTGCGCGGCACGGTCGCGAACGACAGCAGAGCCACCCGCGCCACGTGGTCCGGGATCAACAGGGAAACCCGCGGCTCGGCGGGCGCCAGGGCGGCAAGAATCGATCCCAGAGCCTGGGTGACCGGCTCGGGGACCAGGATGTTGGGGCGGGTCAGGGACGGCTCGACGGCCCCGTCCGGGAGGTCACGCGATTCGACGGCGCGCAGCTGGAGCGTGCCGGTCTTGCGCTCGGCCTCGAGGCGCACTCCCGTGATCCGGTCGGGCGCGATCTCGATCGCCACGTCCGGGTAGCGGGGCGCCCGGCGTGTCTCGAGCGCGCCGCCTTCGAAGCGCGCCCTCAGCCCCTTCAACGCGTCCTTGAACGGCACCGGCTCTCCTACTCGACGAAGGTGACCTTGTTGATCTCGCGCAGCGTGGTCTTCCCCTCCAGCACCCGCTGCACGGCGGCCTCGCGCATGAAGGTCATCCCCTCCTCGCGCGCCGCCCGCTTGATCTCCGCCGCCGACCGGCGGTCGAGGATCAGCTCGCGGATCCGGTCGCTCATGTCCAGGATCTCGGCGATCGCCATGCGCCCCATGTAGCCGGTGCCGTTGCAGTCGACGCAGCCGCGCCCCTCGTAGAAGACGTGCGTGCCGTGCTTCTTGGGGTCGAGCCCCGACTCCTGGAGCTGCTGCGCGGTGTAGCGCGCCTCGACGCGGCATTTGGGGCAGATGATGCGGACCAGGCGCTGCGCCACGACGCAGTTGAGGGCCGAGACGAAGTTGTACGGCTCCACCTTCATGTTGAGGAAGCGGCCGAGCACATCCACCACGTTGTTGGCGTGCACCGTCGTGAAGACGAGATGGCCCGTGAGCGCCGACTGGATGGCGATCTGCGCCGTCTCCTCGTCGCGTATCTCCCCCACCATGATCTTGTCGGGATCGTGGCGCAGGATCGAGCGCAGGCCGCGCGCGAAGGTCAACCCCTTCTTCTCGTTGACCGGGATCTGCGTGATGCCCGGCAGCTGGTACTCCACCGGGTCCTCGATGGTGATGATCTTGTCCTCGATCGAGCGGATCTCGGACAGGGCGGCGTACAGCGTGGTCGTCTTCCCCGAGCCGGTCGGACCGGTGACCAGCACCATGCCGTACGGCTCGCGGATGAACTTGCGCAATTTCTTGAGGTCGTCCGGCGTGAACCCCAGGATGTCCAGGCGCAGCTCGGCGAACTCCTCGTTGACCGACTCCTTGTCCAGGATGCGGATGACCGCGTCCTCGCCGTGGACCGACGGCATGATCGAGACGCGGAAGTCGATCGTCCTCCCCTTGATCTTGAGCTTGAAGCGACCGTCCTGCGGGACACGCTTCTCGGCGATGTCCAACTCGGACATGACCTTGATACGCGAGATGATCGACGAGTGGAAGCGCTTGTCGATCGGGTCCATGGCGTTGTACAGCACGCCGTCGACCCGGTACTTGATCGTGACGTCGCGCTCGCGCGTCTCGATGTGGATGTCGGAGGCGCGGCGCTGCAGGGCGTTGAAGATGGTCGAGTCGACCAGCTTGATGATCGGCGAGTCGGCCGAGGTCAGCTTGTCGATCGACAGCGCCTCGTCGCCTTCCTCGTCCTCGTCGCGGATGACCTGGATCTTGAACTCCTCGGTGGCCGCTTCCAGGACGCGCTGGCTCGACTCGGACTTCTTGAGGACCTCGTTGATCGCCGTCTTGGTGCCCACGCAGACGCTCAGGGATCGACCGAGCAGGATCTCCAGCTCGTCGACCATCAGCACGTCGGACGGGTCGGAGATCACGACCACCAGCCGCCCGCCCTCCTCCTTCCAGGGGACGAAGTTGTAGCGGAACATCAGGTCGACGGGGATGGCGCGGAAGAGGTCGTGGTTGATCGGGAAGTCGGTCAGGTCGACGTACGGGATGCCCAGGCGCGCCGCCATGCGTTGCGCCTGCGCCCCCTCGCTCGAGACGGAGCCCTCGCCGGCGGGCGTCTCGGCCTCGCCCGGCGCCGGCTTCGCGGTCTGCTTCGATCGGGTCGCCATCGCGTCTCCTTCAGCCCGACGACTGCGCGTACGACTTCAAGAGCGGCAGGTAGATCGCCAGCATGATCAAGGCCACGAAGAGCCCCATGCCCACGAGCATCACCGGCTCGAGGAAGACCATGATCGTGGCGATGCGGGTCTCGATCTCCTCGTCGTAGAAGTCGGCGATGTTGGCCAGCATCTCGTGCAGCGAGCCGGTCGATTCGCCGACCTTGGTCATCTCGATGGCGATGTCGTTGAACAGCCCGGTCTCCTCGAGCGACTGCCAGAGGCTCCCCCCTTCGCGCACCTTGCGCTCGACGTCGAGGAGCGTCGCCTCGAAGTGCCGGTTGCCGACGGCGCGGGCCGAGATTCCGAGGGCGGTGACGGCCGGGATGCCGCCGGCGATCAGGGTGCCGAGCGTGCGCATGAAACGGGAGCAGGCGAAGCGATGCCCGATCCCTCCCAGGATCGGCACGCGGACCATGCTCCGATCGCGCGCCAGCCTCCCGGGCTCGGTCCGCAACCAGGCGCGCGCGCCGAGTCCGGCGGCCGCCAGCACCACCAGCACGATCGGCAGGTTCCTCGTCGCCAGCGTCGAGAAGCCGATCAGCAGTCGGGTCAGGAGGGGCAGCTCCCCTCCGAAGTCGGCGTAGAAATCCTTGAACTGCGGCACGACGTAGGTGATCAGGATGGTGATGAGGGCGACCGACATGAGGAAGAGGATCGCCGGGTAGATGAGGGCCCCCACCACGCGGCGCTTGAGACCCATCATCGTCTTCTGGTAGGCGATGTAGCGCAGCAGCACCGTCGCCACCTCGCCCGAGCGCTCTCCCGACGCGAGCGTGGCGGAGTAGATGCCGGGGAACAGGTCGCCCTGGGCCTGGAAGGCCTCCGACAGCGAGGCCCCGCCCCGCACCTGGTCGCGCACGTCCTCCAGCGCCTTCTTGAAGATCGGGTTCTTGCGCCGCTCGAGGAGGATCTCGAGGCTGCCGATGATCGGCAGGCCGGCCCGGATCAGCGCCGCCAGCTCCTGGTTGAAGAGCAGGAACTCCTTCATCCGCACGCTGCGTTTGCGGCTGAAATCGGGCACGAGCGACGCCAGGCCGCTCTTGCGGCGGATGCCGAAGATCAGGTACTCGCGCTCCTGCAGGTCGTTGCGCAGCGCCTGCTCCGACTCGGCCGTGAAGGAGCGCTCCAGCACGGTCCCGTCGCTCGTTCCGACCCTGGCGATGAACTCCGGCATGTCCTGTCTCCGTCCTCCGGCCGGCGGCGCCGGAGGCCCCCTATGGCCGCTGCAGAGCGGCGGTGATGGTCATGAAGAGCGCCCGGTTGCTGCGCTCCATCCTGGAGGCCCCGACGATGAACTGCTGCGAGTCCTTCAGGTTCAAGACGGTGCTCATGACCGCGGTGAAGCGCTCGTTCCCCTCGACGGCCGGCTCGCGGCGCTGCAGCTCGAACGGCTTGAAGCGGATGACGTGGCTCTCCTCCGACACCTGGTCGATGCGGAAATCGACACGGTAGTCGTCCCCCACGCGCAGGCTGCTGCGCTCGCCCTCGGTGCCGAGGATGCGGGCGTTGCCAACCAGCCGGTAATCGTTCCAGCGGGTCGACAGCGCGCTCAGCTTCTCGATCACGCCGCGAATCGGCGGCGGGGCCGGCTCACTCGATCCCTGCCCCGCCGTGGCCAGGATCAGCTGCACCGAGACCTCGACGCCCCGGGGCGGGATGTCGTAGGCGCGGATCAGATCGGCGAGGCGCGCCAGCGTTTCCGGCGCGTCGCTCACCGTCAAGGTGCGGCGGGCCGGCTGCGCCTGGATCGAGCCGCGCGGGCCGAGGGAGGGGCTGACCAGGAGATAGACGTCGTCCACTCCCTTGTAGCGGATGGTGAAGACCCGTGTCGCCAGGGAGGCGTCCCCCTGCGCCCCGCGTTGAGTGGCCGGGGCGTCGGTCGGCGGCGCGCCCTCCGCCGGCGCCGGGGCGGCGGCGGGGCCCCGCCCCTCCGGGATCGCCGCGGCTCCGGGCGGGAGGGCCACGAGGATCGCCGTCAGGGCCAGGACAGCCGGCAGAGTTCGGGATCGATTCACCGCGCGCCTCCTCAGATGTCGATCGTCTCGTCGACCACCAGGTAAATCGCCGTCTCGTCCTCGGCGCCGCCGACGGTGAAGCGGTCGACCCTCGCCCCCGGCGACCCGACTTCTTCGATCACCGGCGGCCCCGCCGCGGCGCCCGAAGCGACGCCCTGGAGCCCGACAGGGCCCCGCGGGAGGGCGCGAGGACCGTGGAGCGCGGGGGGCGCCGGGGCCCCGTAAGGCGGACGCACGCCGTCCCGGCGCGGCCGGCCGCCGATCCCCTGCCACCCCGGACGCACCACGAAGAGGCTCAGCCCGAGCGCCAGGATCATCACCAGCGGGGCGGTCAGGTAGGCGATCTTGGGGTAGCGGAACAGGCCGACCCAATCGAAACG